>NZ_AXAA01000007.1:0-110932 GCF_000472625.1 Caloramator sp. ALD01 | reverse complement strand
CGTGAACTCTACGAGTTTCAGAATTACAACGAGGACAAGTATGAGGCTTCTTTTTCATTTCTAAATAAATTTCATAGCAAACATTATCAAGTACTTTTGTTATAATAACATCTTTAAAACCAAGTAAATTTTTGATACAATTATTAGTGTGCACTTGTAGGATGCCTCCTTTCAGGTAATATTTTTGTAGTTAATTTAATTTTACCAGGCATCTAAAACAGGTGCATATTTTTTTTGTAAAAAAATATGCTGGGGCTACGCCCCAACATTTATTATAGAACCGTTTTTTATAGGTATTTTTTTAGATGTTTTGCAAAAAATATCTAAAAAAGAGGTGATAGTATGAAAAGGCTTACAGATATTTTAAATAAAAAGGTTGTTACTTATTCAGGAGAGGATTTAGGAAAAATAATTGATGTTTTATTTGATTGCAGAAAGTTAAATGTTACAGGTTATATAATTTCTAAAAGAAGAGGAATATTGAGTAGGTATTATTTTGTGACCCCAAAACAAATTAATATAGTATCTGATGTTATTATAATTTCTAATCTTGATAAAAATTTAAGCAAAATTAAATATAAGGTGATTAGAAAATTGAGTTTAGCTGAGAGATTAGGTAATAGTGTTTTTTCAAAAAATACAAGTTATTTAGGCAGTTTAAAGGATATAATATTCGATGAATATACTGGAGAAATAAAGGCACTTTGTGTAACAAATGGTATACTAAATGATTTGATAAATGGTAGAAATATAATTTTGGTTGATAAGGACACTAAGTTTAAATCTAAATTTATAATTGTAAATGATGACATAAGAATCTTAAATAAAGCATCAATTAATAAAATACTAAGGTAGTGTTTATTTATGATTAATAAAAAAACATTTATAATTTATTTTATATTTTTTATATTGTTTGTTTTAAGTTTATATATAATTAAAGACTTGCTTGAACCTATCATTGTTTCAATAATATTTGCATACATACTTTATCCTATAAAAAGACATCTTGAAAAAAGAGGTTTTTCTTCAAAATTGGCGGCATTAGTAGCACTAATCTTTATTATAATTCTAATAATATTTGTTTTTCTTGTAATTGTACCAAGTATAATAAAAGAAATATTTATTATTGCATCAAGCATTGACATTATAGAGGATACGCTTAAAAGGTATTTTATATTTTTAAATAGAATTCCAGCATATCTTAAGGGAAATATAGAAATTTTACTCAATAAAGTCAAAAATAATATTACATTGTACTTAGACAAAATATTTGTAAATACAATTGTTGTTTCAAAAAAGGTTCCATTATATTTATTAACACCAATATTCACCTATTATTTTTTGATAGATACAGACTATTTTAAAAAACAATTAGTAAACATAGTTCCAGCTAAATTCAGATTAGCATTATTTGAATTGGCTAAGGATATAGATGAAATTATAGGAAAATATATAAAGGGTCAGTTAATTCTATCAATTATTATATCAGTTTTTACCTTTATTGGACTTGTTGTGCTTAAAATTAGATTTCCTCTTTTTATTGCTATAATAAATGGATTTACAAATATAATACCTTATTTTGGACCTGTTTTAGGCTTTATCCCTGCACTTCTTATAGCATTAACTCAATCTATAAATAAAGCGATTATAGTTACAATCTTTTTCTTTATAATTCAAGAGGTTGAGAGTAGTATAATAGCACCAAAAATATTAGGAGATAGTTTAGGTATTCATCCTGTTTATATAATTATTATTTTGTTAATAGGTGGAAAATTTTTTGGAGGAATTGGACTTTTATTAGCAGTACCTATTGCAGGAATTATAAAAGTAACTTATAATTATTTATTGAAAAAAATATTTTAAAAGGCAATGAAGGGAAGGAGTACATACTAATGCTGTTTCAGAGAGAAGGTGGTTGGTGAAAACCTTTACAGATAGGTATGGAAGCAGTCCCTAAGCTGTGTGCTGAAATTTAAGTAGGCATTACCGTTGGCTGTCGTTAAGGCTTTAAGTGACCATTTTGGTAAATAGGGTGGTACCGCGGAAGTAATCTTTCGTCCCTAATTTTTAGGGATGAAGGATTTTTTTATTTAATTTTATATGGAATTATAGCATTTATACACTAAGGAGGTTAGAAGTATGAATTATATGGGTTTGAATGAAATTAGAGAAAAATATCTATCTTTCTTCGAAAGTAAAGCACATTTAAGATTACCAAGTTTTTCTCTTGTTCCACAAAATGATAAAAGTTTATTATTAATAAATGCAGGTATGGCACCACTTAAACCATATTTTACAGGGCAAGAAGTTCCTCCAAGTAAGAGAGTTACAACTTGCCAAAAGTGTATTAGAACAGGTGACATAGAAAGAGTAGGTAAGACAGCAAGACACGGTACCTTCTTTGAAATGTTAGGTAATTTTTCCTTTGGTGATTATTTTAAAGAAGAAGCAACTGCTTGGGCTTGGGAGTTTGCAACAGAGGTTTTAAAACTTCCAAAGGATAGACTATATGTAACAATATATGAAAATGATGATGAAGCCTTTGAAATATGGACAAAGAAGGTTGGTGTACCTGCAGATAGAATTTATAGAATGGGTAAAGAGGATAATTTCTGGGAGATAGGCCAAGGGCCTTGTGGACCTTGTTCAGAGCTATATTTTGATAGAGGAGAGGATAAAGGTTGTGGCAAACCAGATTGTAGGGTAGGATGTGATTGCGATAGATTTATTGAATTTTGGAACCTTGTATTTACACAATTTAACAAAGAAGAAGATGGCACATATTCAAAACTTGAAAATCCAAATATAGACACTGGAATGGGATTAGAGAGAATAGCAACTATTATGCAGGGTGTAGATTCAATTTTTGAGGTAGATACTATAAAGGCAATTTTAGATAAGGTATGTCAAGTTGCTAATTACAAATATAATACAGATGATAAAAAGGATGTTTCTATAAGGGTTATTACTGACCACATAAGAAGTGTTACATTTATGGTAAGTGATGGAATACTTCCTTCAAATGAGGGACGTGGATACGTATTGAGAAGACTTTTAAGAAGAGCTGCAAGACACGGCAAACTTCTTGGAATAAATAATGCCTTTCTGTATGATATATGTGATGTGGTAATTGAAAATTCAAAGGCAGCTTATCCAGAATTAGATGAAAAAAGAGAGTTTATAAAGAAGGTTATAAAGCTTGAAGAAGAGAGATTTGATGAAACTATAGATCAAGGATTAAGCATTTTAAATGGATTTATTGAAGCATTAAAAGTGAATAACAAAAATGTTTTAGATGGAGAAAGTGCATTTAAGTTATATGATACATATGGTTTCCCAATTGAGCTTACAATAGAAATTTTAGAAGAACAAAATATGACTGTTGACTTAGAAGGATTTGAAAAAGAAATGGAGGCTCAAAAAGAAAGAGCACGTTCAGCAAGAGAAGAAACTAATTATATGGGAACAGATTTAGACATATATGCCACTTTACCAGCTGATTTAAAAACAGAATTTGTTGGCTATTCAAACTTAGAAACAGATGCAAAAATACTATATATAATTAGAGAAGGACAATTTGTTGAAACTGCAAAGGATAATGAAGAAGTAACATTAATATTAGATAAGACAACCTTCTATCCAGAAATGGGTGGTCAAGTAGGCGATACGGGTGTTATAGTAGGAAAGGATTTTGAAATTAATGTTTTAGATTGTAAAAAGACACATAACAATAAAATAATACACATCTGTAAGGTTGTTAAGGGAGATGTAAAAAGAGACGCTGAAGTTATAACAAAGGTTGATGCACAAAGAAGGATGGATATTGCAAGAAATCATACTGCAACACATATATTACACAAGGCATTAAGAGAAGTTTTAGGTAGCCACGTTGAACAATCAGGTTCCTTAGTTGCAGGTGATAGATTGAGATTTGACTTTACACATTTTGAGGCAATGTCAAGTGATGAAATCAAGAAGGTAGAGGCATTAGTAAACGAAAAAATATTAGAGTCTTTAAGTGTTGAAACTATTGAAACTTCACTGGATGAAGCTAAAAAGATGGGGGCTACAGCACTATTTGGTGAAAAATATGGAAGTAAGGTTAGAGTTGTAAGAGTAGGTAACTTTAGTATGGAACTTTGTGGAGGAACTCACGTTTCAAATACATCAACAATAGGTATGTTTAAAATAATCTCTGAAGGTGGAGTTGCAGCAGGCATTAGAAGAATTGAAGCTGTAACAGGCAGAGGTGCTATTGATTTTATTAATTCGGTTGAAGCTACACTAAATGACGTTTCGAAGGTTCTAAAGACTACAACTAAAGAAGTAGTTAGAAAGGCTGAAGGCTTAATTAATGAACTTAAGGAAAAAGAAAGAGAAATTGAGGCTTTAAAGAGTAAGATGGCCAACAGTGTTGCTGATGAAATTGTAAATTCTGCAAGAGATATAAAGGGTGTAAAGGTTGCTACAGCTAAGGTAGACTTAGATGCGGATGGTTTAAGAACATTGGGAGATAGACTTAAGGAAAAATTGGGAACTTGTGTAATAGTTCTTGGAAGCAGCAAAGAAGGAAAAGTTGTATTTGTTTCTATGGCAAGTAAGGATGCAGTACAAATGGGAGCACACGCAGGAAACATAATAAGAGAAGTTGCAAAAATAGCAGGAGGCGGCGGAGGTGGAAGACCAGACATAGCACAAGCTGGTGGTCGTGATGCCTCAAAGATAGATGAAGCATTAAACAAAGTATTTGATATTGTTGAAACTATGATAAAATAATGGTATATTATGTATAAAGAATAAACAAAGGAAGGTGTTATTATGGCAGAGCACCATGAAACAATGAAGTTTAATTTTGAGTTTGAGCCTAATCAGAAGGTTAGAGAGGTATTAGATGAAGTATATCAAGCTCTTAAGGAAAAGGGATATAATCCAATAAATCAATTAGTTGGATATATATTATCAGGTGATCCAACGTATATAACCAGTCATAAAAGTGCAAGAACAATAATTAGAAGAGTTGAACGTGATGAAATATTAGAGGAGCTTTTTAAAGTATATCTTGAAAACAAGTAAAATGTTGCATTGGGATTATCCCAATGCAACTTAATTTTAAAAGGGTGATTTATGTGGAATACTATTATTTAGGTAAAACTAATTTAAAGGTATCAAAATTATGTTTTGGTAGTTTAACTGTTGGCCCACTTCAAGCAAATTTACCTATTGAAGATGGTGCTAAAATTATTGCACACGCCTTTGATAAAGGGGTAAATTTTATAGATACTGCAAAACTTTATAAAACTTACCCATATATTAAAAGAGCCTTAGAAATAACTAAAAATAAAAATATAATTATATCCTCTAAATCCTATGATTATACCTATGAAGGAATGAAGGAAAGTGTACAAGAGGCATTAGAATGTTTAGGTGTTAAAAAAATAGGTATCTTTATGCTTCATGAACAGGAGAGCAGATTAACATTAAAGGGCCATTGGGATGCATTAAGGTATTTAGTTGATGCAAAGAAAATGGGATTGATTGAAGCAGTAGGGGTTTCAACCCACGCTGTAGAGGTTGTAGAAGCAGCTGCCACAATACCAGAAATTGAAGTTATACATCCTATTGTAAATATAAAAGGATTAGGTATAATTGATGGGACTATTGATGATATGCTTAAGGCTATTAAATTTGCATATGTTAATGGAAAGGGTATTTTTGCAATGAAGCCCTTAGGTGGAGGAAATCTACTTAATTCATATGATGAATGTTTAGAATTTGTTTTAAATATACCCTATGTTCATTCTATAGCGTTAGGTATGCAAAGTATAGAAGAGGTAGATGCTAACATAGCTAAATTTAATGGTAATGAAATAGATGAGAATTTAAGAAATAAACTTAAGAATAAAAAGAAAAGACTTTTAATCGAGGATTGGTGTTCAGGCTGTGGTAAATGTGCAGAAGCCTGTCCTAATAATGCACTTTTTATAAATGAAAATAGTGCAAGAGTTAATCTAGAAAAATGCCTTCTATGTGGCTATTGTTCACAATATTGTAGAGATTTTTGTATAAAAATTGTGTAGGAGGATACAATGAGAATATTAGGTTTAGATGTAGGTGATAAAACTATAGGAGTTGCTGTCAGCGATCCATTGGGGTGGACTGCACAGGGTGTAAAAACAATAAAAAGAATAGGAATTAAAAAAGATTTGCAAGAGATACTAAATATAATAAAAGAATATAATGTAGAAAAGATAGTTGTAGGCCTTCCTAAAAATATGAATGGTACATTAGGGCCACAAAGCGAAAAAGTATTAAATTTTTGTGATAAATTAAAGGAAGTCTGTAATTTGGAAATAATATTAGAGGATGAGAGGCTTACAACGGTTGCTGCAGAGAGAATGTTAATAGAGGCTGATATGCACTGGTCAAAAAGAAAAAAAGTAATAGATACTATTGCAGCAACATATATTTTACAAGGGTACCTTGACAAAATAAAGAAATAATTTAGTTGACAATTTTTAAAATAAAACTTACAATCTAATTATAAACAAGAAAGAGGTGAATTTTATGGAAAATATGGATAATGTAATCGTTTTAACAGATGAAAATGGTCAAGAAACATCTTTTGAATTTATAACTGACTTAGAAGTTGATGGAAATGTTTACTATGTACTTTATCCAGTTGATTCAGAAGAAGAGGATGCTGTAGTATTTAAGGTTGAAGTTGATGAAGAGGGCCAAGAAGTACTTTCAGTTATAGAAGATGATGATGAGTTTGAAAAGGTTGCTGAAGCATACCAAGAATGGTTAGACAGCGACGAAGATTTTGAATTTGATGAAGAATAAAGAGGATGTACCTTCGGGTATATCCTTTTTTTATGCTAAAGGGAGGTATACTATGGGATACAAGATAGCAGGAAATAAAAAAGAAGCAATATTTATAAAAAGATTAAATAGATTTGAAGCTATAGTTGAAGTCGATGGCAAGGAGGAACTTGTACACGTACCTAATACCGGGAGATTAAAGGAACTTTTGATTCCTGAAACAAAGGTATATTTATTGGATAGCAATAATATGAAGAGAAAGACAAGATATTCCTTAATGTTTGTAAATAAAAATGACAAATTAATCTGTATCAATTCAAGCTTAGCCAATAGGGTATTAGAGGAGGCAATAATAAAAGGAGATGTATATTTAGGAGATGGTGAATTAAAAAGGGAAGTAACTTATGGGAATAGTAAATTTGATTTTTACATAAAAGGTGAAAAGCATACATTTATAGAAGTTAAATGTGCTACATATGAATTAGATGGGATTGCAAGGTTCCCAGACGCACCAACTGATAGGGGGAGTAGGCACGTAGAAGAATTGATTAATTTAAAAAAGCTTGGTTATGAGAGTAAAGTAATTTTTATTGCATTTATGGATTACGCAAAATATTTTACTCCTTATAAAGAAATGGATGATAAATTTTATAAAACTCTTTTGAAGGCAAAAGAGAATGGTGTAGACATTAAATGTTTTAGATGTTATATAACTCTTGATGAAATTGGCATTTTAAATGAAATTCCTGTTAAATTAGATATTGACAATCATTATCATTAATCATATAATATAATTGAAAATGAATTTCAATACTAAAAGGGGGATGTTAGTATGACACTTGATATGGCTAAAAGGGGACAAAAGATTTATATAAAAAAAATAAATGATGAAAAAATTAAAGTTCAAGCAATAAGACTTGGAATATATGAAGGTACAAAGGTTGACTGCTCTTTAAAAATACCATTTGGGCCAGTAATATTAAGTAATAGGATGCAGGAGATAGCTGTAGGAAGAACTTTAGCTAAAAAAATTGAAATAGACGTGATTAAGGAGGGAGCTTGATGGATTGTTGCTCAGGAATAAAAATTGACATTCCTAAGGGATTTAAAAAGCTTGTCTTAGCAGGTAACCCTAATGTAGGAAAGTCAGTTTTTTTTAATGCTTTAACGGGTATGTATGTAGATGTTTCTAATTTTCCAGGTACAACAGTTGATGTTTCACACGGAAAGTTTGAAAACTACGTTGTAATAGATACTCCAGGTGTATATGGGGTATCATCCTTTAATGACGAAGAAAGAGTTGCAAGAGATGTAATTCTTTATGGAGATGTCATACTTAATGTTGTTGATGCTCTCCATCTTGAGAGGGATTTATTTCTAACTCTACAGATAATTGATATGGGCAAACCTGTAATTGTTGCACTAAATATGATGGACGATGTTGAAAGAAATGGAATTAAAATTGATATAGATAAATTAAGTGAACTTTTAGGAGTGCCTGTAATTCCGACAGTTGCTGTTAAGGGAAGAGGGTTAGAGGAAGTTAAAAACAATATTAAAAATGCTAAAGTTGGAAACATTGATAATAAAATTAAAGAATATCTTGAGGAATATAAAAATAAGGTAGAGCACCAAAGTGAAGCTTTGATGCTTCTTGAAGATGATGATGCGATTTCAGAGAGATTAAATATTAAAACATCAGGTAAAAGAGAAGAGATATATAGGTTAAGAAGAGAAAGAGTAGATAAAATAGTTGAATCTGTAATAATTAAAGAAGGTAAAGGAAATAGACTAAGACAAAAGATAAGCTCAATGACTTTGAACCCTATAACTGGAATACCGATACTTGTGGTAGTTCTTTATTTGGTGTTTAAAGTTATAGGTGTGTGGGTTGCAGGAGATGTAGTTGGAGTTACAGAAGAAACTATTATGGTTGGGTATTATGAACCATTTATTAGAAATATAATTTTAAAAATATTTAATCAAAATACCTTTATGTATAGACTTTTAGCTGGTGAGTTTGGAATTTTAACTTTAACACCAACTTATGTGATTGGATTGTTAACACCACTTGTGATTGCTTTTTATTTCTTTATGTCTCTTATGGAGGATTCAGGATATCTACCAAGAATAGCAGCTTTAGTAGATAGAGTTTTATCCTTCTTTGGATTAAATGGAAGAGCAATTATCCCGATTATCTTAGGGTTTGGTTGTATAACTATGGCAACAATAACAACAAGACTTTTAGGAACGAAAAGGGAAAAAATAATAGCTACTATTCTGTTAGGATTTACAATACCTTGTTCAGCACAGCTTGGTGTCATTGCTGGGATGATAGCGCCACTTGGAACGAAATATATACTTATTTATGCATTTACAATATTAATAGTATTTGCTTTAACAGGTACAATACTAAATAAGACTTTGCCTGGTGAATCATCAGAGCTATTTATAGACCTTCCTCCTATGAGATTGCCTAAGATTTCTAATGTATTAAAAAAGACTTGGACAAAAACCATAATGTTTTTAAAAGAAGCAACACCCCTATTTGCATTAGGTGCTCTTATAATAACGCTGCTTGAAGAAACAAAAATAATATATAAAATACAGGATGTGTTTAAACCTATAACAGAAAGCCTTTTAAGACTTCCTAAGGAAGCTGCAAATGCATTTATTATGGGAATAATAAGAAGAGATTTTGGGGCTGCTGGTCTTACTGAGTTAAGTTTAACACCAGAGCAGACTGTAGTTGCCTTAGTTACTATTACATTATTTGTTCCCTGCATTGCATCAATTATTGTTATTTTTAAAGAGCGTTCTAAAAAGGAAGCAGCTTTAATATGGTTAGGTAGTTTCGTTCTTGCATTTTTAGTTGGTGGAGTTCTTGCTTTCTTAATTGTATAAGGAGATGATTATATGGAGATTAAATGTCCAACATGTGGAATGTTGGTAAAAAATTCGACTATATGTCCAAGATGTAGAACAGAATTGAATTCTTGCTTAAAGTGTTCAGGCAATTGCTTAAAGTGCCAGTTAAAGAAGAAGTAATTAATTACTAAAACTGTTATCAAGTTATGTATTAGCCTTATAAAGGATTTTTTAGGCATTTTCAAAAGTGTAACAAATATGCCATTTTGAAATCCTTTATGGGGCTTTTTCAATTGCTTATCACTTGACAATAGTTAAAATACAGTGTACACTCAAATTAACATATATTAGAAGCTGAGGTGCTATTTATGTTTAAAGAGGATGCAGAAAAGCTAAAGCATACTTTAAAAAGTCAAGGATATAAATTGACACCACAAAGAAGAGCCGTACTTGATGTTATTATAGATAATGAAGGTAAGCATTTATCACCTGAGGAAATATATGATATAGTAAAACAAAACTGCCCAGATATAGGACTTGCTACAGTATATAGAACACTTAATTTATTAGAAAAAATGGGTGTAGTGTGTAAAATGAATTTTGATGATGGATGTAATAGATATGAACTTGTTCACGATGAAGAGGACCACCAACATCATCATCTTATATGTAGAGGCTGTGGTAAAGTGGAAGAGGTTGAAGACGACCTTCTTGAAGTTTTAGAAGAAAAAATAGAAGAAAAATATAATTTTAAGATAAATGACCACAGCGTAAAGTTTTATGGATATTGTAGCGAATGTAGAAAGAACTTAAGGCAGTAAAATCTGCCTTTTTTTTATAAAAAGTATTTGATTATTTTTGTATTGAATATATTTTAATTGTGTATATCAAAATATTAATTTGATACTTTATTTTATTTAAATTAGATGATTTTTGTATATCAGGAAAGTATTCTTTTTTACAAAATGTAAAAAATAAAAAAAGAATAACATATTTGAGTTGATTAATTAAGTTAATATACAGTATAATAGCAGTATTGGTAATGTTCGGCTAAAAATAAAAAGGAGGGAAAGTATTTGACAAGAAAAGAAAAAGTGAAGGTAATTCCACTTGGTGGAGTAAATGAAATCGGTAAGAATATGACCGTTGTAGAATACAAAAATGAAATTATTGTTATTGACTGCGGTATGATGTTCCCAGAGGAGGAGATGTTTGGTATAGACATAGTTATTCCAGACATATCCTATCTATTAAAAAATAAAAATAAGGTAAAGGGGATAGTTTTAACCCACGGACACGAAGATCACATTGGAGCGTTACCATATGTTTTAAAACAGTTAAATGTACCTGTTTATGGGACTCGTTTGACTCTTGGTATTGTTGAAACAAAACTTAAGGAGCACGGGCTTTTAAGTGATTGCACATTAAAGGTTGTAAAACATAATGATGTTATTACCTTTAATGATTTAAGCGTGGAATTTATTAAGAACAGCCATAGTATTGCAGATTCTTGTTCTCTTGCTATACATACGCCATTAGGAACAATATTACATACTGGTGACTTTAAAGTAGATTACACTCCAATTGATGGTGTAGTTATGGATTTTGCAAGGTTAGCAGAATTAGGTAGACAGGGAGTAATTTTACTTCTTGCAGATAGTACAAACGTAGAAAGACCAGGGTATACAATGTCAGAAAGAACAGTTGGAGAAACTTTCCAAAAGATATTTAATGAAACAAGAGGAAGAATTATTGTTGCAACCTTTGCATCAAATATTCACAGAATACAGCAAATAATTGATGCAGCAATGAAGTACAAAAGAAAGGTTGCTATTTCAGGAAGAAGTATAGAAAATATTGTTGAGGTTGCTTCAAATCTTGGGTATTTAAGAATTCCAGAGGATTTATTTATAAGTATTGATGATATAAATAAATACCCAGATCATAAAATTGTTATAATAACAACAGGCAGTCAAGGGGAACCAATGTCTGCATTAGCAAGAATGTCTGTATCAGAGCATAAAAAGGTTGAAATACAAAGAGGAGATTTAGTAATAATTTCTGCAACACCTATTCCAGGTAATGAAAAGTTTATATCAAGAGTTATAAATCAGCTATTTAAGAAGGGTGCAAATGTGGTATACGAATCGTTGGCGGATATTCACGTATCAGGACACGCTTGCCAAGAGGAACTTAAATTGATACATACTCTTGTTAAACCTAAATATTTTATGCCAGTTCACGGTGAATATAGACATTTAAAACAGCATTCACTTTTAGCACAAAAACTTGGTATGGATGAAGATAATATATTTATAGCAGATATAGGTCAGGTATTAGAAATAACACACGATGGTGCTAAAATAAATGGAAATGTTACTGCAGGACAGGTTTTAGTAGATGGCCTTGGAGTTGGTGACGTAGGTAATATAGTTTTAAGAGATAGAAAACATCTTTCACAAGATGGTATTTTAACTGTAGTTGTTACAATTGAAAAAGAAACTGGTAAAGTAATAGCAGGACCAGATATAATCTCAAGAGGATTTGTATATGTTAGAGAGTCAGAGGATCTAATAGAAGAATCAAAGAAGATTGTTAAGAAGGTATTAGATAATTGTGTAATGAATCAAATAAAGGATTGGGCTACAATTAAATCAAATATAAAGGATGAATTGAAAACATACTTATATGAAAAAACAAAACGTAATCCAATGATTCTTCCAATAATTATGGAAATATAAATTGTAGGGGGGATTATGATGAATATCTATGATAAGGCACACGAGCTTGCAAGATTACTAAAAAATTCACCAGAAGTAATTGAATACAAAAAAATGATGGAGAAGATTAAAGAAAATGAAGAAAACAAGAAAATAATTGAAGACTTAAGAAAAAAGGAATTTGAAGTTTATTCTAAGCAACTACAGGGAATTCAAATAACAAAAGAAGAAATGGAAGCTATAAATAATCTATATGGAATTATTCAGCACAATTCAGTGATTAGAGAATACTTAGAAGCCGAGAGAAGATTTTCTATAATGTGGCAGGATATAATTAAAATATTAGGTGAAGCTGTAGATATTGATTTTAATAACATATAGAATGGGGGTCTTTTATGAAAAAGCCAACTATATATTATGTTAAGGCAGGGCTTATTGCAGCACTTTATGTTGTGTTAACACTACCCTTTGCAAATTTTTCATTTGGGCCTATACAATTTAGGGTATCTGAGGCACTAACAATTTTGCCTTTATTTGAAACATCAGCAATACCTGGGCTTTTTATAGGTTGTATGCTATCTAATATTTTTGGCGGATTTGGGTTAATAGATATAGTTTTTGGAAGTTTAACGACTTTAGCAGCAGCTTATTTAACATCAAAGGCACCTAATAAATATATAGGTGTTTTACCACCAATTCTTTTAAATGCATTAATTATACCAATTTGGGTAAGTAAAATGTCAAATACTCCATACATAGCAACAGTTGGTACAATTGGTTTTGGAGAATTTGTTTCAGCTGGTATATTAGGAGTTATACTTGCTACTGCAATTGAAGTTTTGACAAAAAAACACACACGTTGACAATCATATTCATTTTTCGTAAAATAAATATGATTATTATATAGGATATCGTTATGATATCCTATTTATTTTTTTGTTATGGAGGGACATAGATGAACAATTTAAACATAAGAAATGTAGCAATAATCGCACACGTAGACCACGGAAAGACTACACTTGTGGATGCAATGTTAAAACAAAGCGGAATCTTTAGAAGCAACGAAAAGGTAGAAGAGAGAGTAATGGATTCTAATGATTTAGAACGTGAAAGAGGCATTACAATTCTTGCTAAAAACACTTCAGTATATTACAATGACATAAAGATAAACATTGTTGATACTCCTGGGCACGCTGATTTTGGAGGAGAAGTAGAGAGAGTTTTAAAGATGGTAGATGGAGTACTGTTACTTGTTGATGCCTTTGAAGGGGTTATGCCTCAGACAAGATTTGTTTTAAGAAAGGCACTTGAATTGAAACTAAAGCCTATAGTTGTAGTTAATAAGATAGACAGGCCTGATGCAAGACCTTTAGAGGTTGTTGATGAAGTTTTAGATTTATTTATCGAACTTGGTGCAGATGATGAACAATTAGAGTTTCCTGTAGTTTATTGTTCTGCAAAAGAAGGAATTGCAAAATATTCACTTGATGAAGAATCAAATAATTTAAAGCCACTATTTGAAACTTTAGTTGACAATATACCTTCTCCAGAGGGAGATATTAATCTTCCATTACAGATGCTTGTAACTACGATAGATTCAAATGAGTATGTTGGAAGAATAGGAATAGGTAAAGTTTATAGAGGTAGAATAAGGAAAAATCAACAGGTTGCTGTAGTGGGTAAGGATGGTTTAGTTAGAAATGCAAAGGTTGTTACATTATATACATTTAATGGACTAAAGAGGGAAGAGATAGAGGAAGGCGTTGTAGGTGATATAGTCGCAGTTGCAGGAATAAGTGATATAAATATTGGAGAAACAGTATCAGATATTGAAAATGTTGAAGCACTACCCTTTGTTGAGATTGATGAACCTACATTATCTATGACATTTTGTGTTAATGACAGCCCATTTGCAGGTAAAGAGGGAGAATATGTAACAACAAGACATTTAAGGGACAGACTATTTAAGGAACTTGAAACAAATGTTGCACTAAGGGTAAAAGAAACAGATTCACCGGATGCCTTTGAAGTTTCAGGAAGAGGGGAACTGCATTTATCTATTTTGATAGAAACAATGAGACGTGAAGGATATGAGTTCCAAGTATCAAAGCCACAGGTAATATATAAGGAGATAGATGGAGTTTTACACGAACCAATTGAATACTTAACAATAGATGTTCCTGAAGAATTTATGGGGGCGGTAATGGAAAAATTAGGTACAAGAAAAGCAGAAATGGTTAATATGACATCAGCAATTAATGGATATGTAAGGTTAGAGTTTAAAATACCAGCAAGAGGATTAATAGGATATAGAAATGAATTCTTAACAGATACTAAGGGTAATGGAATAATGAATCACGTATTTAATGGCTATGAACCATATAAGGGGGATATACAAGAGAGAAGTAGAGGAATGCTTGTTGCTTTTGAGACAGGTGAAGCTGTAACTTATGGATTGTACAATGCACAGGAGAGAGGTACGTTATTTATTACACCTGGTACACCAGTATATCAAGGTATGATAGTTGGTATGTGTTCAAGAAATGAGGATATAGATGTTAATGTATGTAAAAAGAAGCACGTAACAAATATGAGAGCAGCAGGTTCTGATGAAGCTTTAAAATTATCTCCACCAATGGAGCTTACGTTGGAAAAATGTATAGAACTTATTTCATCTGATGAACTTATTGAAGTTACACCAAAAAGTATTAGAATGAGGAAAAAAATATTAGATTCAACAATGAGAAAGAGGGAAGCTGCAAGAAAAAAGCAATAGGAGGTTTTTGGGTTTATGGGTAAAAGTAAAAAGATTTTCATTGTGTTTCTTTTGATTATGGCAGTTGTTCTGGGAAGTATATACTATGTGATAAATGTTCCAATGTCTAAGACAAATAATAAGGGAGTAGATTTCAGAATTGGAACGAAGGCGGATATAGACTTTGTTGCAAAGAGTTTAAAAAAGAAGGGGTTAGTTAGAAGTTATCTTGTTGCTAAATACTATTTTAAGCTAAATAACTTGAAACTTAATGTAGGACCATATGAATTCAATCAAACTATGTCTTTAAAGAAAATATTTAATATGATAAATAACGGTGAAACTGATAAAAATATTATTATGGTAACAGTTCCTGAGGGATTTACGGTAAAACAAATAGCAGAAAAATTAAAAAGCTTAGAGATAATAAAAGATATTGATTCTTTTTTAGAAGAAGCTCAAAATGGCAGTTTTAATTATGAATTTTTAGATGGGATCAAAGATAGACCTTCAAGACTTGAAGGATATCTTTTCCCTGATACATACGAAATAAAAAAAGGAATGTCTAATTATGAAATTATAAATATTATGTTAAAAAGATTTGATGATGTTTATAAAAAGAATATAAAAGGAAAAATAAAAAAAGAAAATATGACATTAGATGATGTAATTAAATTAGCTTCAATTGTTGAAAGAGAAGCAAAGGTTAAGGAAGAAAGACCAATTATAGCAGCAGTTTTTTATAACAGACTTGAAAAGGATATAAAATTAGAATCCTGTGCAACAGTTCAATATGCTTTAGGAAGAACAAAAGAAAAACTATCCTTTGATGATTTAAAGATAAATTCACCATATAATACTTATATTATAAAGGGTTTACCAATTGGACCTATATGTAACCCTGGTTTAGCTTCAATAGAAGCAGCTTTAAATCCAGCGAATGTTGACTATTTATATTTTTTAGTTGATGAAAGTAAAAGGGATGGTAGTCATTTTTTCACCAAATCCTATGAAGAGTTCTTAAGAAAAAAGCACAGTAATAAATGATTATCTTCTATTTAGTTGGAGGAGATTATGAGTAAAATAGTTCACGATTATGTTGAAGATTATATAAGGGGTTTAATAACTGAGAATAATGAATTATTAAATGAGTTAAGATTGTATGCCGAGGAAAATAATGTTCCGATTGTTCACAAGGAAGTAGCACAATTTCTAAAGGTTATAATTAAGGCAAACAATATTAAAAGAATTCTTGAGGTTGGAACTGCAATTGGGTATTCAGCACTTTTAATGGCTGATGCTGCAGGAAGTGATTGTGAAATTGTAACAATTGAAAGAGATGAAAATATGTATAATACTGCCTTAGAAAATATAAAAAGGGCAAAGGCAGAAGAAAAAATAAAAATAATTAAGGGAGATGCCCTTGAGGTTTTAGATAAATTAGATGGTAAATATGATATGATATTTATTGATGGAGCAAAGGGACATTATAGTGAAATGCTTAATAAAATAAATAGACTTTTAAAATTAAATGGAATTGTATTTGCTGATAACGTTTTATTTAGAGGTATGGTTTGTTCAAATGAACTGCTCATAAGGAGAAAAATAACAATTGTAAAAAGGATGCGTAAGTATCTTAAGGAAATATCTGATTCATCAACATTTGAAACAGTTGTTCTTCCTGTTGGAGACGGGGTGGCCTTGAGCACCAAAATAAAGGAGGAATTATAATGAAGAGGGTAGAATTATTAGCACCAGCTGGTAATTTAGAAAAGTTGAAGACAGCATTTGTTTATGGAGCAGATGCAGTTTATATAGGTGGGGAAAATTTTAGCCTAAGAGCTATGGCAGATAACTTTACAATTGAGGAAATGAAGGAAGGAATTGAATTTGCACATAATTTAGGTAAAAAGGTGTATGTTACAATAAACATATTCCCTCATAATAATGATTTAATTGGACTTCCTGCGTATATAAAAGCATTAAGGGAGATAAATGTTGATGCTGTGATTGTATCAGATTTAGGTATTTTTTCAATTGTAAAAGAGGTTGCACCAGACTTAGAAGTTCACATAAGTACACAGGCCAATAATACTAATTATAAATCAGCAGAAGCTTGGTATAAATTAGGAGCAAGTAGAGTTGTATTAGCAAGAGAATTAACACTTGATGAAATAAGAGAAATTAGGGATAAAGTCCCAAAAGATTTAGAACTTGAAGCGTTTGTACACGGTGCTATGTGTATATCCTATTCAGGTAGATGTCTTTTGTCAAATTATATGACCAATAGAGATTCAAATAGAGGTATGTGTGCTCATCCGTGTAGATACAAATATTATTTAGTTGAAGAAAAAAGACCTGGACAATATTTTCCTGTCTTTGAGGATGAAAGAGGAACATATATTATGAATTCTCAAGATCTATGTATGATAGAATACATACCTGAGCTAATTAGAGCAGGTATATCAAGTTTCAAGATTGAGGGACGTATGAAGAGTTCCTATTATGTTGCGTCAGTTGTTAAAGCCTACAGGGAGGCGATAGATTCTTATTATGATTTAGGAGATAATTATAAATTCAATCCAAAATGGCTTGAGGATGTATCTAAATCCAGCCATAGAGAATTTTCAACTGGTTTTTATTTTGGAAAACCACAAAAACAAATATATGATAGTTCATCTTATATAAGAACTCACGATATAGTAGGGCTTGTTTTAGATTATGATAAAGAGACAAAAATGGCAACAATAGAGCAAAGAAATAGAGTATTTAAAGGAGAAAAGGTTGAAATATTAACTTCAAAGGGATCAAATTTTGAATTAACTATAGATAATATGTGGAACGAGGAAGGACAAGAAATTGAAGTTGCACCTCATCCACAGATGATATATAAAATAAAGTCAGAAAAAGAATTAAAGCCATACGATATGTTGGTAAAAGAGAAAGGGGATTGAAATGAGTAGACCTATAATTATTGGTATTGCAGGAGGAACAGGTTCTGGTAAAAGTACGGTAGCACAGGAGATTTATAATAGTCTCCCAGAAGAGAGCATTGCAGTTATAGAACAGGATAATTATTACAAAGATCAAAGCCATCTTTCATTTGAGGAAAGAATAAAAACTAATTATGATCATCCAGATGCCTTTGATACAGCCTTGTTACTTGAACACCTAAAAAAGTTGTCAATGGGAGAGGCAATAGACAAGCCTATATATGATTTTTCAAATCATACAAGAAAAAAAGAAACTGTCAGGGTTGAACCAAGAGACATAATAGTTTTAGAAGGTATTATGATTTTAGTTGAGCCAGAAATTAGAAATATGTTAGATATTAAGATATTTGTAGACACAGATGCTGATGTTAGAATAATAAGAAGAATTAAGAGAGATATAAAAGAGAGAGGAAGGACATTAGACTCTGTTATTGATCAATACATTAATGTGGTTAGACCAATGCATCTACAATTTGTTGAACCTACAAAGAGATATGCAGATATAATTATACCTGAAGGTGGATACAATAAAGTAGCAATAGATATTATGATTGCAAAGGTTAATGAAATTGTTAGAAGAAAGCAAGGACTGAAATAATATTTTACTATGATTAGCTCTACAGCAATATTGTAAACTGTCTGTAGAACTATAAATTTTTATAGTTAATGTATAATTATGTATTTATGATTTGAAAAATTTATGATATAATAAAATTACACATAAGATTACTATGAACAAAACCCTCCTGAGCTGCATATAATGTACATAGGCCTATCAGGGGGGTGTTTTATTGATAATAGAAACTATATGTAGCTTTTTAGATGGACTATTTCTACTTGCAGGCTATATAACAAATGGGACTTCATTTCCAAAACCCCTCACCGAAGAGGAAGAAAAGAGATTGTTTAATGAATATAAAAATGGTAATCAACAGGCAAAAGCAGAACTTATTACAAGAAATTTAAGATTAGTAGCTCACATAATTAAAAAATTTGGACCTATTGGTAAGGATTCTGATGATTTAATTTCTATAGGCACTGTTGGATTAATTAAAGCTATTGAAAGCTTTGATTATGATAAGGGAAACAGACTTGCGACTTATGCTGCAAGATGCATTGAAAACGAGATACTAATGTATATGCGTTCTGTAAAAAAGGTGAAAACAGAGGTATATCTACAGGATCCTATTGGTGTAGATAAAGAGGGGAATGAAATATGCTTGATGGATGTTTTAGGTACTGAAAGTGATAAAATATTGGATGAAGTAGAAAGTAAAATTTCTATTAGAAAACTCTATAGGATTATAGATAAGGTTCTAGAAGAAAAGGAGAAAATAATAATAAAGCTCCGCTATGGATTATGTGGAGAACCAAAGACACAGATGGAAATTGCACAGATGTTAGGTATATCAAGGAGTTACGTATCAAGGATTGAAAAAAGAGCACTTAAAAAATTGGCTAAGGAAATGCAAAGATAAAATCTATATAGTGTATTGTTCTATGGTGCCGAGAATTTTAGTTCAAGGCACCTTATTTTTAAAATATCAAAATATTAGTAATTTTATTTAGACATTAGACTGATATTTTGATAAAATATAGAAAAATATAGATAAAGGTGGTAAGTATGAATAATTTATTAAAGCCTGATTATTATTTTAAAAGTATTTATGATATAGATTTAAAGTGGCTAAATAAACAAAATATAAAAAATGTAATTTTAGATATAGATAATACATTGGTTTGTTGGGGTGCTAAACAAATTGATGATAAAGGAAGAACATTTATTGAGGAACTTTTAAAAGAGGGATTTAGAGTATGCCTACTTTCAAATAGTTCAGCAAAACGAGTTAAAAACTTTATTAGTAATGATAAGATTTTATACTATACAGGATTTGGTATAAAACCAATGAAGAAAAAATTCTTAGGTGCAATTAAGCTTTTTGATAACAATATAGAAGAAACTTGCATTATTGGGGATCAAATATTTACTGATATATTGGGAGGTAATAGAGTTGGTATAAAAACTATTCTTGTTGATCCTATAGATTCGAGGGAGTTTATAACGACAAAATTTTTTAGAAGATTAGAAAAGAAGATAAAAGTAGATTTAAGATACAGCTAATATTAGGAGTTTAAATAATAAAATTCCTGTGCATAATTTTATTAGCCTAATTTAGGAGGAGATATATTGAGTAGCACAGGAATTTTATTTAATATAGAAACTAAAATCATAAAAGATAAAAGTAAACTTGATGTGTTAAAAGAATATAAACAAATGAATAGTTGTTCTACAGAGGATGCTCTTTTAGATTTAGGTTTTGTTTTAGAAGAGCAATTGTTAGATGACTTAAAATATAATTTAGGATTGGAAGTAGTGGATTTAGATAAAATTTCAATTAATCAAAAGGCAATTGATTTGGTTTCATCTGAATTAATATTTGAAAATTCTATATTACCCTTTGATGAAGATGGAGATATCATAAAGGTTGCTACATATAAATACATTGATTCAAGTATTATTGAAAAAATAAAACAGGTATCGGGACGAAGAGTTAAATTGTATTTAAGTAGAAGAAGCGATATTAAAATTAATATAGAAAAGCATTATAAGAGTAAAAAAATACTTTATTTAGCAGATAAAGTAGAAGAGAGTATAAGTAAATTAAATACTAATTTATATACCCAGCAGTTAAAGATTAATAATTCACCCGCTATAAATTTGATTGATGATATTTTACATATGGCCGTTAATATTAATGCAAGTGACATACATATAGAACCTATGATAAATAGTTTAAAAATTAGGTTTAGAATTGATGGTGAACTTATTGAAATGTATAGTTTATCAAAAAATATAACTCAATGTGTTATAGGTAGAATAAAGGTTTTAGCAAATATGGATATATCAGAAAAGAGGTTGCCACAGGATGGTAGAATAGTTGTTAATATGGATTCAAAGTTAATAGACTTCAGAGTAAGTTCTATTCCGACAATTCACGGTGAAAAAATTGTTATTAGAGTATTAAAAAAGAATAATATCAATTTAAGTAGATTAGAGTTAGGCTTTAATAAAGCAGAAGAAGATATCATAAGAAGATTGATAATACAAAATAGTGGATTGATTTTAATATGTGGTCCTACAGGTAGTGGTAAGACAACAACCTTATATTCAATTTTAAATGATTTAAATGGTAAGAATAAAAATATTATTACTATAGAGGATCCTGTTGAATATATGATAGATGGAATTAATCAAATAAACATAAATCCTAAAATAGGATTGGATTTTTCAAGCTGTCTTAAGGCTGTCTTAAGGCAAGACCCAGATATTATAATGGTAGGTGAAATTAGAGATTTAGATACAGCAAGAATAGCACTAAGAGCGGCAATTACAGGACACTTAGTTTTAAGTACAATTCATACCAATGATGTAGCATCTGCTATTTTAAGGCTTGTTGATATGGGGGTAGAAACATATTTAATTTCTTGTGCTGTAAAGGGTATTATCTCACAAAGATTAGTTAGAAAAATCTGTCCATACTGTAGGGTTGCTTATTATGCAACAGAATATGAAAAGAAAATATTAGAATTAGATGATAAAGAGGATATTTTGTTAAGTAGAGGAGTTGGTTGTAAGGAATGTAATGGCAGTGGATATATGGGTAGAATAGGTGTATTTGAGGTAATAGAAATTGATAAAGAGATTAGAAATATGATAATTAAAAATCATAATATTGACATATTAAGGGATTTGTGTATTAATAAAGGTATGAAAACTTTGAAAAATTCCTGTAGAGAAATGGTTATATCTAAAATAACAACTATAGATGAAATGGTAAAAATCATTTCTAATATTGATTAGGGGATACAAAGGGAGGATAGATATGCTAAGATTTCAAGAATTGTTAGAGAAAGTTGTAGAAATAGGAGCGTCAGATTTACACATCACAGTTGGAATCCCTCCAACGGCGAGAGTAAATGGTTCTTTAGTTCAAATAACTGATGAAAAATTAACAACAGAAATGGCAGAACATTATGTTAAGGAGGTTTTAAGTGAAGAGCAATATAAAAAGTATTTAGAAGTTGGGGAATTGGATTTTTCTTATTCAATTCAAGGTATTGGCAGATTTAGAGTAAATGCTTTTAGACAAAGAGGTAGTGATGCAATGGCATTAAGGGCAGTTGCAGCCCAGGTACCTACACTTGAAAAACTTAATATGCCTTCAGTTCTTAAAGAACTTACAAATAAAACAAGAGGACTTATATTAGTAACAGGCCCTACAGGAAGTGGTAAGTCAACAACGCTTGCAGCAATGATTAATGAAATAAATCAAAACAGAAGTTGCCATATAATTACTCTTGAAGATCCTATTGAATATCTTCACAAGCATAAAAAAAGTATAGTTAACCAAAGGGAAATTGGACACGACTCAAAGTCCTATGCTAACGCACTTCGTGCAGCATTAAGAGAGGACCCAGATGTAATATTAGTTGGTGAGATGAGAGATTTAGAGACAATTTCAATTGCTATAACAGCGGCTGAAACAGGTCACTTAGTTTTATCAACTTTACATACAATTGGTGCCTCAAAAACTGTTGACAGAATAGTGGATGTTTTTCCACCTTATCAACAACAACAGATAAAAGTTCAACTTTCTGCTGTTTTAGAGGGAGTAATATCGCAGCAACTAATAAAAAGAGCAGATGGAAATGGACGTGTTTGTGCTATGGAGATAATGGTTGCGACTCCAGCTATAAGAAATCTAATAAGAGAAGGAAAAACTCATCAAATAGATTCAGCAGTTCAAACAGGTGCAAAGTATGGAATGAAAACAATGGATATGTCTCTTGTAGAACTTTACAAAAAAGGTTTAATAACTTATGAAGATGCACTTAATTATTCAGTTGATAGAGATATTGTTATGAGGCTTTTAAATCTATAGTTTTTGGCTGTGGGGTGTTTGTATGCCAAAATACTTTAATAGAGAAAAAATAATAAAGGATAAATTATTAAGTAGATTAATACAAACTGAAGGTATTGAGGTAACAGACACTGTTCTTAAAAGGAGCAGTGTCTCTCCTATTTTTAATATAAAAAAGATAGATATAAAATTTGAAAGAAAATTGAATAGTAAGGATTTTTATTTTATATGCAAGCAATTACATATTTCAAGTCAATCGGGTTTAGATATTTTAAGAACTATTGAGCTTTTGATTGAACAATCAGAAGGAAGGCTAAGAAATGTTTTTGAAGATGTTTATAGCAATGTACAGACTGGATTGCCGTTATCTAAAGCCTTTGAAGATACTAAAAAATTCCCATATTTTTTTATTAATATGATAAGGGTTGGTGAATTAAGTGGCAATTTAGAGGAAATCTTTAGTATGCTGTCAGATTACTACTATAAACAATACTCGTTAAGTAATAAGATTAAACAGGCAACCGCGTATCCAAAGTTAGTATTTGTATTGACAATAACCATTATGATGGCTCTATTTAATAAAATTATACCTATGTTTTCAGATATATTATATCAATTTAATAAACAAGAAGTTCCCTTACCTACTCAAATTGTTATTAAAACATCATATTTTATAAGAGAATACCAAATAGCTATTTTAAGTTTTTTGATATTATTATTCTTAATTTTAAAAATTAATAAAAGAATAGATTCAGCAAACAAGGCAAAGGAGTATATATCTATTAATTTACCTATTATTAAGAAAATAAATGTATTAAATACATCTGTTCAATTCACAGCTATTTTAGCAATGCTAACAAATGGTGGAATTCCAATTGGTAGGTCAATAGAAATATTAACAAATGTAGTTGAAAATAGATTTATAAAAGAGAAGTTTAAAAGGGTAGCTTTAGGGGTTCAAATGGGAGTTAGCCTAAGTGAGTCGCTATCACAGGTTGATTTTTTTCCTAAAATGCTTATAAATATATTAAGAACATCAGAGGAAACGGGTACATTAGATAAAACCTTAAAAAATATGTCTGAGTATTACTATCTTGAACTTGATGAGTATATTAAGAGGGTTATGGTTTTTGTAGAACCTACACTAATAATATTAGTTGCAGTACTGATAGGATTTATAGTTATGGCTTTGATGTTACCAATATTTAAGATTTATAGAAGCATAATTTAAAGTTTAAACCATAAAAACCTGTCAATAATTATTATTGAAATTATTGACAGGGAGGTATCTATATGAAAAAAAAGAAGGGTTTTACACTAATTGAGCTTATTGCAGCAATAGCCATAATTGGTATTTTGGCAGCAACCTTAATACCAGAAGTAACAAGCTATACTGTAAATGCAAAAAATACTAAACTTAGGTCTGAGGCAAGGATGCTTTTAAATGCAATTGAACTTTATAATGCCTCTGTTCAGGGAACGACTAATGGAGAATTAAATGCAAACACACAAATATCAGATTTATCAATTGATGCAAACAATCCTAATGCGACTGGACTTAAAAATTTGATTGATAAACTTACAGAAAAAAACAGTGAGTTATTAAATTATACTATCAATGAATTAAAAGCCCTTGTAGAAGAAGGTACTTTAAAACCAGTAGCAAATCAAAATTAATAAATCTAATCTGGAGGGGAGTTTATGGAAACTACATATTTTATTTTTTCTATAATTTTTGGACTGATTATAGGTAGTTTTTTAAATGTATGCATATATAGAATTCCAAGGGAGGAATCAATAGCATATCCACCATCCCACTGTACAAATTGTGGATATAAATTAAGGTGGTATGATTTAATTCCAGTAATTAGCTATGTCATTTTAAAAGGGAGATGTAGAAGTTGCAGGCAAAGGATTTCAATTATTTATCCAATTATTGAAATTATGACAGCTATTTTGTTTGGAGTACTCTATATAAAGTTTGGAATTAGTATTGCCTTTTTTAAATATGCAGTATTGTTTTGTTTTTTAATAGTTATTGGTACAATTGATTATTTAACTCAAGATGTATATTTTAATACAACATTAATGGGAATATTGTTTGGTATTTTTTTTGTTATTTTAGAAAAGTATTATTTAAATATTCCAATAAAAAGCAGCATATTAGGAGGTTTACTTGGAGCTTTATTTATAGGAGCAATAGTGTTTTTAACAAAGGCTATGGGTGAAGGCGATATTGAAATTTGTCTGCTATGTGGAATCTATTTAGGCTTTATAAATACATTTTTAATGCTCCTTTTATCCTTTATAATTGGAGGGGTTGTAGGCCTACTACTTATACTTTTTAAGATAAAGGGAAGAAAGGATTATATACCATTTGGACCTTTTATTTCGTTAGCCACAATTATAGTTGTTTTATTTGGTGATGTGATAATTAACTGGTATATATCACTCTTTTAAAGAAGGGATATTTTGAATAAAAGAGGTTATACATTAATTGAAATAATATGTACTATAGCTATTATAATAATTTCCTTAAGTGTGATTAATTTGGATTTAAATTTGTTTAAGAAGGATATATTAGATAGTACTATTGAGACTATAATTACTGATATGCAGGAGGCAAAAATGCTGGCAATAAACAGCAGAATAAATGAGGTTAAGGTGTTTTTTACATTAGATGAATATCAACACGATTTTAATGGCTATGAAATATACATTGGAGGACAAAATAGAAAGGTATTAAAGAAAAGAAGACTAAATAAGGATTATATAATTAGTAGGGTTAAAAGCACTATTCCTGAAAACGGAATAGTTATTTTTAAACCAGATGGTAATATATCTCCTCACGCCTGTACTATATCAGTTTATGATAAAAATACTAATAAATTTAGAAATATTACATTAACGATAGGATACACAAGGATTATGGAGGTTAAGTGATAAGTTTGAAAAAAAAGGGTTTTACTCTAATAGAAGTTGTATGTGTATTAATGTCAATTGCTATTTTAATCCCAGTTATAGCAGAAATAAATATGAGCAATATAATTTTATATAGTAAAAATAGAGATAACAATAATATGTATTTAATTGCGATGTCCCTTTGTGAGATGTATAAAAAGAGTAATACTTATTATGATGATTTAAAATGCAATATATATTTAAATTCTTCTTATGAACTTTTAGATACAATTGACCAAAATATATTTAGTTTAAACAAGGATAATAGTGAAAGATTTATTGTTATTCTTCAGTTTAAATATCTTGATACTAATCTTTATCAATTAAGTGTTGAGGTTAAGGATAGGGTAAATGGAGATTCTTTAAAATTATCAAGTTATAAATAGGTGATTTATTGATGAAGAAAAAAGGATTTACATTAATTGAATCTATTGTAGCTCTTTTTATATTTTTAATTATAGTGTTTATTTCATTGGATTTTTATAGCTTTACTATTGGTATAAACAAAAAGGTAGGTAAAGATAACTCAGATATAATAAATGCTACTATTGCATTAGATTTTATTTCTGATAAAATAAGGACTGACAAAATACAGCTAATAAATTCGATGAATAAAAATAGATTGGAGATTTTTAAGACATCCGATGGAGGTATTTTATATATAAAAAATGGAATTTTAAGATTTAATGTAGATTCGCAACAAATAGTGCCTCAAATAGATTATGTTTTGGTTGAGAAAAAGTCAGAAAAATTATATAAGATAACTATAACAACAAGTTTAAATAATAAGTACACTTGCTTTATAGGTGAAGCATATGAAAAGTAGAGGTAGTGTAGCAACATATTATATACTTATTGCATTCTTGCTTATTACATTAGTATTTATGACTACATCGATTTTGATGAGTTCTAATATAATTCAAAATAGTACACTTTTATCAGAACAAGCCTACAACAATGCTGAAGCGGGGTTGCTTTATGTTTATAGGAATATAATTAAAGTGGAAGGAGAAATAGCAAAAGATAGAACAGTTGTCTTAAATTTTGATAATAATAACAGTGTTGAGGTGGTTTTTAAAAATAAAAAATATGAGAAAAAGTATACTATATCTGTAAAAGGTAGATGTGGTACATACATAAAATCCATTTATAAAGAAATAAGTTATAAATAATCTTAAGTTAATTTTATTAAAACATTAAGTTTATATATTGATTTTTATTTCAATATTTATAGATTTACTCAAGATAAATTAATTATATAATAAAGGTGATGCTTTATGAATATTGTATTGATAGGTATGCCAGGATGTGGAAAAACAACATTGGGTAATATTTTGGCACAAAGGTTAGGCATACCTTTTTTTGATTCAGATAAAGTTTTAATTGATACTTATGGAGAAAGCATAGAGGAGATGTTCCATAAAGGAGAAGCTTATTTTAGGCAAAAGGAATCAAAAATAATTGAAATACTATCAAAAAAGGACAGATGTGTCATATCAACTGGAGGAGGAGTAGTTTTAAATTATAATAATATATTAAATCTTAAAAAGAATGGTGTAATTATATTTATAAATAGAAATATAGAAGATATAAGTAATACATTGAGTTTGGAGGGTAGACCGATTATAAAAGACAAAAATAAACTGTATGAACTTTATGAGCAAAGAATAAGTCTATATAAAAATTATTGTGATTATGAAGTTGAAAATTATAATTTAGAAGAAACAATTGATAAAATATTAGAAATATGCAAAACATATATTTAAAGCATTTAAAGGGAGGATAATATGACAGCAAAATTTGGACCATCTGGTAACTCAAAAGGTTTTTATGATGAAGGGTATAAATCTTCAGTAGATATGCCAAAATGGTTAAAGGAAAAGGGACTTGATGCTTATGAGTATTCCTTTGGACGAGGAATCAACATAGGATTTGAAACAGCTGAAAAGATTGGTAATGCTGCCTTTGAAAACAATATACTTCTTTCTATACACAGTCCATACTATATAAATTTTGGGAGTTCTGATGTTGAAATGCAGGATAAATCCCAAGAATATTTAAGAAAAACCTTAATACTTGCTGATAAAATGAGGGCTGATCGTGTAGTTTTGCATCCTGGTTCAGTAGGTAAAATCTTAAGAAAACAGGCCTTTGAAAATTTAGTTGTAGCTATAAAAAAATCATTAATTATGCTTAAGGAATTAAACCTATACGGTAAAATTTTTATATGCCCTGAAACTATGGGAAAGAAAAATCAATTAGGTACATTAGATGAAATTTTAGAGATATGCCAGATAGATGAGACATTAATTCCTACAATAGATTTTGGACATATTCATGCATTAGGCAGAGGTGCTATTAATTCAATTGAAGATTACGAATTTATTTTCAACAGAATTGAAAATGCATTAGGTAGATATAGGTTAGATAATCTACACTGCCATTTTAGCAGAATAGAGTTTACGGAGGCAGGAGAAAAAAAGCATTGGACATTTAATGATACACAATATGGACCAGAATTTGAACCATTAGCAGAACTTCTTGTAAAAAGGAAAATATCACCAAGAATTATATGTGAATCAAGAGAAAATATGGCTGAAGATTCACTTAAGATGAAAAAAATATATATAGAATATCTTACTAAATTAAACTATAGTTTGCAATCTGAGCAATAATCTGCTAAAATACTATTGTTATTGTATGTTAAGGGTGATATTATGAAGGTATTGGTTGTAAATGGTCCTAATTTAAATTTATTAGGTGTTAGAGAAAAAGAAATATATGGTAATTTAAGTTATGAAGAGCTGTGTTCTTATATAAAGAAAAATGCAGAGGAATTAAATATACAAGTTGAAATCTATCAGAGTAATATAGAAGGTGAGTTGATTAACTTTATACATAATAATTATAAAGATGCTGATGGATTAATAATAAACTTAGGTGCATATACCCACTATAGCTATGCTTTATATGATTGTATTAGGTCAATAAATAAGCCAACAATAGAAGTACATCTTACCAATATATATGCAAGAGATGAATTTAGACACAAATCCGTTACTGCACCAGCCTGTATTGGTGTAATAACTGGCTTAGGAGAAGTAGGTTATAAAATTGCCTTAATGGCAATAAAAGATATAGGGGGTAACAAAAATGAGTGAAAAGAGATTACAAAAATTTTTAAGCAAGTTTAATGAATTAAATATTGATGCAGCTTTAGTTTATAAGGATGAAAATAGAAATTATCTAAGTGGTTTTACTGGAGATGATAGTTTCTTATTTATTACAAAGGAAAAGGCATATTTTATAACAGATTCAAGATATACTGAACAGGCACAAAATGAAGTAGCTGGTTTTGAAGTTTTAGAATATAAGCCACCAATTTATGATTTTATAAAAATGCTATCAGATAAACACAATATAAAGAGATTAGGTGTAGAAGAAGACAGAATGTCATTTGCCGATTATATTACATATAAGGAAAAACTTGAAGGAGTAGAAATAGTAAAACTTGAACAAACTATAGAAAAGATAAGAATGATTAAAGATGAAGAAGAAATAAAATTAATAGAAACAGCAGCAAGTATAGCAGATAAAGCATTTGAACACATCTTAAATTATATAAGACCTGGTGTTTCTGAAATTGAGGTTGCGTTGGAATTAGAATTTTTTATGAAAAGAATGGGAGCTTCAGCTTTATCATTTCCAACTATAGTAGCATCAGGTAATAGGTCATCATTGCCTCACGGTACAGCTTCAGAAAAAATAATAAATGAAGGAGAATTTGTAACTCTGGATTTTGGATGTGTATATAAAGGTTATTGTTCAGATATGACAAGAACAATTGTTGTTGGTAAAGCAAATGAAAAGCAAAAAGAAATATATAATACAGTATTAGAGGCAAATGAAGCTGCACTTAAGGCTGTAAAGCCTGGAATAAGTTGTTTTGACCTTGACAAAATTGCAAGAGACATTATAGTAGAAAGAGGATATGGTGAAAGATTTGGTCATGGATTAGGACATGGAGTTGGAAGAGAAGTTCACGAATTACCATATGTTAATTTTAGAAGTAAGTTTAATTTAGAAACAGGTATGGTTATAACAGATGAACCAGGTATATATATACCTGGCTTTGGAGGAGTAAGAATTGAGGAATTAGTTCTTGTTACTGAAGATGGATATAGAGTTCTTTCAAAATCACCAAAGCATCTTATTGAACTGTAGTTTATAATTAAAAATTAACTATAAATTTACTATGGAGGGATTATATACAATGATTACAGCAGGAGATTTCAAAAAAGGTTCAACTTTTGAGATGGATGGACAAGTTTATACTGTTATTGAATTTATGCACGTAAAGCCAGGAAAGGGTGCTGCTTTTGTTAGAACAAAACTTAAGAATGTTGTTACTGGAGCAGTTATAGAAAAATCCTTCAGCCCAACAGAAAAGTTCCCAGAAGCAGTAATTGAAAGAAAGGAAATGCAATACCTATACAATGATGGTACTCTATATTATTTTATGGATACTCAAACTTATGACCAAGTACCACTTAACTACGAAAAGGTTGAAGATGCAATTAAGTATCTAAAGGAAAATATGAATGCAATAATCAAGTTCTATAAGGGTGAAGCGTTCTCAGTAGAACCACCAACATTTGTTGAACTTGAAGTTGTTGAAACAGAGCCAGGAGTTAGAGGAGATACTGCAACTAATGCTATGAAGCCTGCAACAGTTGAAACTGGTGCAACATTTATGGTACCTCTATTTATAAACCAAGGTGATATAATTAGAATAGATACAAGAACTGGTGAATATATGTCAAGAGTATAATGCATACTAATAATAGAACAGTGGCTTCGGCCACTGTTAATTAATATATGAAGGAGGAAAAATTATGCAAAATATTAAGGAAAGGGTTGCATATCTAAAGGGATTATCAGATGGTCTGGGAATAACTCACGAAACAAAGGAAGGCAGGCTACTTATTGCTATTATTGATGTTTTAGATGATATAGCAGAATCAATTGAAATGCTTGAGGAAAATCAAAATGAATTAGACGAATATGTAGATGCAATCGATCAAGATTTGGCTGATGTTGAGGACGAAATATTCGAAGACTATGATGATGACGATTATGATGAAGATTTTGAAGATTATGATGATTTTGATGAAAATGGTTTTGTGGAAGTAGAATGTCCTAATTGCCACGAAAAGGTTTATTTAGATAAAGATATGTTTGAAGATGATGATGAAGATGGAGAAATAGTTTGTCCAAACTGTGATAAGCCAATATATTTTGTTGAACACTGCCATTGTGATTCAGAAGAATGTAATTGCGATAAAGAATGAAAAACTTATAAAACATATGTATTCATTTTAGCTCTATGATGGAATGCTTTAAAATCCATCATAGAGCTTTTTTATTATTAGTTTAATTTTTTTGCATATTTTAATGAGGGAAAGACTCCCTCATTTTTTTGTAATAAATAACTTTAATTAAAAATATAATTTGTATTAAGAAAGGGGGAGGGTAGATGAATACATATGAAAAGGAAAAAGTTATACAAACGTTTAAAAAGGATATATTTCCAATACTAACAGAAAGAATTAGGGAACCAATAATTAAAATGAAGAATTTTGGTTTTTATGAAATTGAGGAAATAAGGCTTAGAGCAAATAAACCTCTAATGTTATATAAAAATAATCAAGGTTTTTTTTTAGATGAAAAGGGTGAAATAAAAAGTGAAAATGGTCTTATAGTTACTAAAGATGATATAGAAAAAACATATTTATTAATGTGTGATTATTCGCTTTATACAATGGAGGAGGATATAAAACAGGGTTTTTTAACATTAAAAGGTGGACATCGTGTTGGTATTGCTGGGAAAGTTGTAAGTGAAGGTGGAAAAATCAAGACAATAAAAAATATATCCTGCCTAAATATAAGAATTGCAAAGGAAGTTAAGGGCTGTGCACTAAATTTAGCAAAATCTATATATAAAGATGGTATAAAACATACTCTTATTGTTTCGCCACCTGGATGCGGAAAAACAACAATCCTTAGGGATTTAGTAAGACTATTGAGCAATGGTATAAAGGAAATTGAGTTATCAGGGAAAAAGGTTACTGTTGTTGATGAAAGAAGTGAAATTGCATCCTGCTATTTAGGGGTACCACAAAATGATGTGGGTATTAGGACTGATGTATTGGATGGATGCCCAAAGGTTGATGGTTTAATGATGGCAGTAAGAACAATGTCTCCAGATGTTATTGCAGTTGATGAAATAGGAAGTATAAAGGATGCAGAAGCAATTATGGATGCAATAAATACAGGAGTTAAGGTAATATCTACAGTACACGGCAAAGATTTGGATGATGTATTAAAACGAAGAGGAATAAAATTATTGTTTGAAAATGAATGTATAGATGTTGTTGTTTTTTTAAGTAATAGAAATGGGCCAGGTACTATAGAAAATATTATAAAAATAAACTAAAGGGGGATGATAATATGCTTAAGATTTTAGGTGGTTTGATGATTATTTTATCTACTTCAGCTATGGGATATCTTTATTCCTTCGGCTATAAGGAAAGGGTTCGTCAGATTAGAGAACTTCAGTTTTGCATAAATAGTTTATCAAGTGAAATACTGTATTCCTCTAATCCCTTGTGGGTGGCACTTAATAATGTTTCAAAAAACTGTTCTTCACCTTTTAAGGAGCTTTTTAGTAAGATGTCCAACTATTTAAAGGAAAAAAAATTAGAATCAATAGGCGAATGTTTTAATTTAGCCTTCAGTGAATGTAAACAGAATTTATATTTAGAGAAGGAAGATGTAGAAATATTAAATACATTTATACAGGGGCTTGGGAGCAGTGACTTTGAGGGCCATAAGAAAAACTTTAATATTGTTTTAAAAAAGCTTGAAGGGATTGAAAAGGAGGCAGAAGTAACAAAAGAAAAAAATGAAAAACTCTATAAATACTTAGGTGTTTTAGGAGGACTCTTGATTGTTATTATTTTAGTGTAAGGAGGAATTAGGGTATGCAGCTTGATTTAATTGAAATTTTAAAAATAGCTGTATTTGGTATTATATTAGCTATCTTAGATAAGGTATTAGAAAGTGTAGATAAAAAAGAAATTTCAACTTTAGTTTCAATAATTGGTTTAATAATGATTTTAATTATGACAGTTTCTTATATGTCAAATCTATTCAAGAGTTTAGTTGCGATGTTTCATTTATAGAGGGTGATTAGATGGAGATTGTTCAAATTGTTCTTATGGCTTTAATATTGGCTGTAATACTTACTCTATTGAGCAAGGAAAAAAAGGAAATTGCTATACAGGTAAGTATATTATTTGGAATAGTAATTTTCTTTATGATGCTAACTAAATTTACTGTTGTAATTCAAGCTATGCAGGAAATTGCATTAAAGGCAAATATTGATTATACATACGTTAACATTGTATTCAAAATAATAGCTATTTCTTATATTGCCTCCTTTGGTATTGAAATATGCAAAGATATTGGACAATCCTCGTTGGCATCAAAAATTGAATTTGCGGGGAAAATATTAATTTTAGTTATGGCAATACCAATTATAATGGCAGTAATGGAGATGGTGCTAAAATTATTACCGTAGGTGATGAAAATGAAATATAAATACATATTAATTTTTTTAATTATATATATGTGTATACCTATTAAACCTTTGGCTTTAGGTAAAAGTATAGATAGTCCTAATGTTGATCTTCAACAGATAGAAGAGACAGCAAAAATAATACAGCAGAGAAGTGATTATATACCTAATTTTAGTTTTAGTGAACTTGTGGAAGAATATAAAAATACGCACTCATTAAAAGGTGTAATTAAAAATCTTTTAGATGGTTCCAAAAAGTATATTTTTAAAGAGATTCTGGCAAATTCAAGACTGATGATTGAACTTCTTTTTTTAGGTGTGTTTTGTGCTCTTTTGAAGAATTTACAATCCTCTTTTTCAAGTACATCAGTATCTAATATAGCTTTTTATGCCTGCTATTTACTTATAGTTGTAATAATAATTAAGTCTTTTACGTTAATTGTTGCTTTAAGTAGAGATACGATAGAGCAGATGATAAATTTTGTTAATTCCCTTATGCCATCTTTAATGATATTAGTTGCATCAGTTGGTGGTTTTGCTACTGCAACAATGCTTGATCCAGCGATTATGTTCATAAGTAAACTTTTTAGCGATATAATTAAAGATTTTATATTACCTTTAACCTTTTTAATTGTTGTTTTGAATATAGTAAACAATTTAAGTGATGATATAAAGATATCAAAGTTAATAAAGTTGCTTGAACAGACTACTCTTTGGGTATTAGGATTTATTATGACAATTTTTGTTGCCTTTATAACTATTAGAAGTAGCACATCTGCATCAATTGATCAAGTAACATTAAAGACAACTAAATTTATGGTAGATAGCTTTATACCAATAGTAGGTAAATCCTTATCTGATGCAGTAACCACAGTAGCAGGTTACTCAATGATTTTAAAGGATGCAATAAGTGTTGTTGGTCTCGCTGTTATGTTGAGTATATGTATTTTTCCACTTATAAAACTTATAATACTGGCTTTTATTTTTAAATTTGTTGGTGCTATTATGGAGCCTATTGTAGATGGAAAGATAATTGATTGCTTATCATCGGTTGGTGGAGCAATTACCATTTTGTTTTCAAGTATTTTATCCGTTGCGATTATGTTTTTTATAATTATAACTATAATCGCTTCAACAGGTAGACTTTTAATTACGGTAGGGTGATGCAGATGATTAATTTTTTAAAGGGTTGGATAACTACAATAGTTACTTTGATTATATTTTTAACACTTGCTGAATTGATACTTCCTGAGAATTCAATGAAGAAATATTCAAAATTTGTAATTGGAGTAATAGTTATTCTTAACATACTTATGCCTGTGTTTAAATTGTTTGATAAAAGTTTTAATTTGGAATCAAGTATATCATTATACGAAAAAAAGTACGAGCCAATTTTAAACAATAATGAAAATGCAGTTTCTCTTCAAAATAGAATGCAGGAAGTAACTATAAATGAATTTAAAGAAAAGCTTAAGGAGAATATCGAAAAAGATGTATTTAAAAATACAGGTAAAAAAATAACGGTAAAAAGAATTGATGTTAATACAAAAATTGGTTCGGATGATTTTGGAAGTATAAAATATATTGAATTAAAAAAGGACTATTCTTCTGATATAAGACCAGTTGATAAGGTTGTAATAGGAAACAACAACTCGAATAATTTATATGATAATAAAGACAAGGATATTGTTAACTACATTACAAAATCATATAGAATTTCTGAAGAAAATATAGTTTTTGTAAAGTGAGGGATGAGTATGGGTTTTAAATTTAATTTTAAGTTAAATGGAGAAAATATAAAAAAGTATATGATTAATTGTTTGATAGTATGTTTAATAGGTATTTTAATTATGTTGGCAGCAAATATTTTATCTTCAAACTATAGAAGAAATAACAATAATAACGAAGATGCAGAACAAACAAATAGCAAAAATGTAGAAGTTAATTTAAGCACAAGTTATGAAGATAAGATAAAAAGAGAGCTTATTGATATATTATCACAAATTAAGGGTGTAGGCAGAGTCAATGTTATGGTATATTTTGAAGGAAGTACCGAATCGCAGCCTGCTTATAACATAAATGAAAATAACAGAACTATACAGGAAAAGGATAGTCAGGGTGGAACAAGAACAACTAATGAAAATAACAAAAGTATAAATGTGGTTATGATGAATGAAGGAAGTTCACAAAAACCATTTATTTTAAAACAAGTAAATCCATCAATTGGAGGCGTTATAGTTGTAGCAGAGGGTGCTGAAAATCCTATAGTTAAGGAGACAATTAAAAATGCAGTTAAAACAGTCTTGAATTTACCTGCCAATAAAGTTACCGTTGAAGCAATGAAAAAATAGAGAATATAAGTTTTAATAGTTACATATAAATTATTTAGAAATAATATTTTGGGGGGAGTTAAATGGAACAATTTAGAAAACAAACTGCAATAATCGCTGTGTTGGTAGTACTTATTACCTGCTCTGCTTGGTATGCAAAGAAGTTTAATGATCAATCAAAGGGTGTTTCAAATCTAAAGGACAAAACAACTCAAACTTCAAAGAGCAATTCGAACTATTTTGTTGAAGCAAGAAGTGGAAGAGATAATCAATTAAGTATTCATAAGCAGGAACTTGAGAATATCATCAATAACAAGAATTCTACTAAGGAAGCAATAGCACAAGCCCAAGCTAAATTAATATTACTGGCAGATTGGGCAGATAAGCAAGCAAGAGTTGAACAATTAGCAAAGCAGAGAGGTTTTGAGGACGCTGTATGTTTTATCAATGAAAATGGCGTTGAACTTTGTGTAAAGAGTGCAGAGGACTTAACCAGTGAGCAGGCAGCACAACTTATGGATGATGTAGTTAGAACAACAAGTATATCACCAACAAAAATAATTATTAAAAATCAAAAATAATAAAATTTGTAAATAAAACTATTGATTTTATTTAATATTAGTTGTACACTAATATTTGAAGTAATTTGTAAATATTTAGATTTTATATATTCGGGCTTTTAGCCCGAAAATTATTACTTTTTGAAAAATTGGAGGTGGATTTAATGGGTGAGAATACAATTTATACAAATGGAATAGGAGAAGTTGTTATAGCACCTGAAGTGGTTAGTATTATAGCATCGATTGCAGCAACAGAGGTTAAAGGTGTAGTTGGAATGTATGGTGGCTTTACAGAGGAGTTTGTTGAAAAATTTGGTGTAAAGTCATCAAATAAGGGTATTAAAGTTCAAATTAATGAAGAAGGAGAAGTTGTAATTGATTTGAATTTGATAATAGAATATGGTGTTAGAATACCTGATATTGCATTTGAAGTACAACAAAATGTTAAAAGATCAGTAGAGACTATGACTGGATTAAAGGTTTTAGATGTTAATATTCATATTCAGGGAATTAATATCACAAAAGAAAATAAAGAAGAGGAAAAGAAAAATAAATAAGAATGTGAGAGGCTCATATAAATGCGATATAGACAGGCATTGTATGAGCTTCAAATATGAAATAGGGGTGAGCAAATGAATAAACTATTAGGAAGTATTTACATATTAATAGTAACTGCCATTTTGTTTTTTTTGTTTTCAATTTCAGTAGGAGTATATGACTATAGTTATTTTATAAACATATTAGACAAAAATTATAATTCTATATATACTATACTTGTGATTAGTGTATTAATATTAATAAATTTAGTTATTTTAGCAGGGCTTATAAAATCTAATAAAAACAATTTTCATTTAATAAAATATACAACAGAAGGTGAAATCACAATTACCTTTGAAACAATTAAATCGATTGTATATAAAGCTGTATATCAAATAAGGGGATTTAAAGAAATAAAGGTATTTGTGAAACCACAGGGTGATAAAATAAGCATAATGATAAAGGGAGTTATTCTACCAGAGCTTAATATACCTCAAACAGTAATAGAAGTTCAAAAACTTGTAAAGGAAAAGGTTGAGGCTTTAGTCGAAATACCTGTTGAGGAAGTTAAAGTGGTTGTTGAAAATTTATCAACAACTACGAGGCTTCGTTAAAGGAGCGATTTAAATATGAATAGGGAAGCATTCATTAAATTTTTAGTAGAAAATAAGGGGAAAATTTTGGGGGTAGCTATAGGTTTAGCATTTTCAATTCTTGTTTTATTAATAGGTTTTTTTAAAACTGTGTTTATTGTATTTTGTGTTCTTTTAGGTTATTATATTGGCAATAAGATTGATAATAAAGAAAACATATTAGAAACAATAGAGAAAATAATACCAAACGAATGGAAGTAATGGAGGAATGCATATGAGTAGAAAAGCAGCAAGAGAAATGGCTATGAAATTAGTATTTCAGATGGAGCTAACTAAGGAGTCCGCTGTTGAAACATTTAATAAAATTAATGAATTAGATGAGTATAATAATTTACAGGACCAGTTAGAATACATTGAAGATTGTGTTAAGGGAGTAGATAAGAATAGACAATTATTAGATGAGTACATAGAAAAATATTCAAAGGGTTGGAAAATAAATAGAATTGCTAAGGTAGATTTAGCAATAATGAGACTTGCACTTTATGAAATGCTTTATAGAGAAGATGTACCTAATGCTGCAGCAATCGATGAAGCGATTGAATTAGCAAAAAAATACGGTGGAGACAATTCACCATCCTTTATAAATGGTATATTAGGAAATATTATTAAGGAGCTAAAAAATGAGTAGAGTACTTGGAATAGATACAAGTAATTATACAACCTCTATATGTATAGTTGAGGACAATAAAGTAGTTTGCGATAGGCGAAAAATTTTATATGTAGAAAATGGAAAAAGGGGCTTGAGACAATCAGAAGCCCTTTTTCAGCACATAAAAAATATTCCAGATTTGCTTAATGATAATAAAGTTTCAAAAATAGATGCAGTATGTGTTAGCACAAGACCAAGACCCTACTACAATTCATATATGCCTGTATTTAAGGCGGGTGAATCTATAGCAAAATCAATTTCAAGTGTGCTAAAAATTCCATATTATGAAACAACGCATCAGGAAGGGCATATAGAATCTGCAAAGTTTTCAATTGGGTTTAATGAAGAAGAATTTATTGCTATTCACATTTCAGGGGGAACCTCTGAAATATTACTTTACAAAGATAACACTAATCCTTCCATAGAACTTATTGGAGGTACAAAGGATATAAGTATTGGACAATTTATTGATAGAGTAGGAGTAGCTTTGGGATTTGATTTTCCTGCAGGTAAATATATAGATGATTTAGCCATAAATACTTCTAAAACTGAATTAGTTATTCCGTCTAAGGTAGATGGGTTTTATTTTAATTTGTCAGGACAAGAAACAAAGGCCATAGGATTTTTAGAAAAGGGTTATCCTAAGGATGAAATAGCTCTATCTACGATGAAATGCGTTGTTAAGACATTGGATAAATTAATAAATAATATTGTTGTAAAGTATGATAAAAAAGTATTATTGTTTGGAGGAGTTGCTTCAAGTAAATTTATTAGTAGTTACTTAAATGAAAGATATAAAGGGAGAGTATATATATCAAAACCAGAATATTCATTAGACAATGCTGTTGGTGTCGCTTTAATAGGATATAAAAGGTTAAATCAAAATAGGAGAGATAAGAATGAACAATAATGCTTTAACTGTAACAGAACTTAATTTATATATTAAGGATATAATCGAAAACAATATTCAACTATCTAATATAATTGTAAAGGGCGAAATATCGAATTTTAAGCATCATAGTTCAGGTCATATGTATTTTACTTTAAAGGACAATGATAGTAAAATAAAATGTGTAATGTTTAAGGGGTATAACTCTTATTTAAAGATTAAATTGGAAGATGGTATGAAGGTTTTAGCAAGAGGATATGTATCTGTATACGAAAGAGATGGAGTTTATCAGCTATATTGCACGGATATTAAAAAAGATGGATTGGGAGATCTATACTTAGCATACGAAGAGTTAAAGAAGAAATTGGAGCAGGAAGGTTTATTTGATGAAAAACATAAAAAGAAACTTCCCCTTTTACCAAGAAGAATAGGAGTTGCAACATCAAGTACAGGTGCAGTTATAAGAGATATTATTAATGTTGCAAGTCGTAGATTTTATAACGTAAATATACTCTTGTATCCTGTAAAGGTACAGGGGGAAGGTGCTGCTGAAACAATTGTAGAGGCAATAGAATATTTTAATGATAGGGATGATATTGATGTCATAATTATTGGTAGAGGTGGAGGCTCTATTGAGGAACTTTGGGCATTTAATGAGGAAATTGTAGCAAGAGCAATCTATAAAAGTAAAATACCAATTGTTTCAGCTGTAGGACACGAGACAGATTTTACAATAGCCGATTTTGTAGCAGATATAAGAGCTTCAACTCCTTCACATGCAGCAGAAATAGTGGTTCCTTCATATTCAGAGCTATTATACAAAATAACAAGTTTAAAAACAAATCTATATAACAGCGTTAATAATAGAATTAAAAGGGATAAGATTTTAATTGAAAATCTGTCTTCCAAAATAAAGCTAAACTCACCACAAAATAAAATCAATGTGCATTATCAGTATTTAGATAATTTAAGGGACAAATTAATCAATAGCACAAATAACACATTAATAAAGAAAAAGCACAATCTAATGCTAACAGTACAAAAGTTAGATGGTTTAAGTCCATTGAAGTCAATAAGTAGAGGATTTGCTGCGGTTGTAAAGAATGAAAAGTTAATAAAAAGTATAGAGCAGGTAGAAAAAAATGATATAATAGAGGTATATTTTGAAGATGGAAAATTAGATTGTATTATAAAGGAAAAATCGGAGGTAAAAATATGGCAAGAGTAAAAAAGGATGGGTTAACCTTTGAAGAAGCAATAAAGAGGCTTGAGGAAATAGTTTATGAAATAGAGGATAAGGATTTGAGTTTAGAGGATACAATTGTTAAGTTCAAAGAAGGTATGGAACTTGCAAATCTTTGCAATAAAAAGTTAGATGAGGCGGAAAGAAAAATTAATGTACTTTTAAAGGGTGAAAAACAGGAATTAGTCGAAGATAATTTTACCGTTGAGGTGGAAAATGATGCTTTTTAATCAACAACTAAAAGAAAGACAACAAATGGTTAATGTAAGATTATCTGAACTTTTGGATAGTGCTAATATACCAAATGTAATATACGAACCGATGAAATATAGTGTTGATGCAGGAGGTAAAAGAATAAGACCTATTTTAACACTTTCAATAACAGAGGCTTTAGGTGGAGATTTAAAGGATGCCTTAGATTTTGGATGTGCAATTGAGTTTATTCATACATATTCTTTAATTCACGATGATTTGCCAGCGATGGATAATGATGATTTTAGAAGAGGAAAACTAACTAATCATAAAGTTTATGGAGAAGCAATTGCTATTCTTGCTGGGGATGCCTTATTGAACTTTGCCTTTGAGGTTCTTTCAGAAAAGCTTGAAGAAAACAATAATCCATTATATGTAAAGGCTGTTAAAGAGATAGTTAAGGCATCTGGTTCAAGAGGTATGGTTGCTGGTCAAGCAATTGATATTAAAAGTGAAAATAAACAGTTAAAATTAGAAGAGCTTTATAATATGCATAGATTAAAAACAGGTGCAATAATAGAAGCAGCTTGTGTAGCTGCAGCGTATATTTCAAATAGAGAAGAAAGTGTTAAAATTATAAGAGATTTTAGTAGACACCTGGGAATAGCCTTTCAAATAGTTGATGATATATTAGATTTCATAGGTGACGAAAAGAAACTTGGCAAAACTGTAGGGAAGGATAAAGAAGCTAATAAAGCAACTTATGTTACTATTTTAGGTATTGATGAGGCTAAAAAGCGAGCACAAGAACATTCTAAAATAGCAATAAAAATTGCAAATGATATTGATAAAAGTGGATTTTTATCAAAGTTAACAGAATATCTTCTATTTAGAGATAATTAAATTATATTATCTAATTCCAAACTTGTATAAAAAATTATATTGTATGTATGATATAATTATGTTACAATAACATTCTGCTTAGGGTGGTGCAGTATTCTAGTCAGCTTAATCCATTCTGAAGGCGGGGCTAAAAATCCGCCAAAGGGCACATCGATGAAGTTCCTTGTGCTGGCTCGCTACGCCCAGTAGTGGGTTGGTACTGGGAGTAAGGGGGATGGGGCGACCGCAATGGCATGCGTAATCGACCCTACCCCCGCGGAGACCCTAAATTGTGGAATCACGAGGTTCTATGATTAGGGATTAAACCTGCATCGTGGTTGAAGCTGCGTGCAGTGTAGCCTGCCTTGAGCGAGTGTGGTGGAGGGTAGATCAGGCTTAATGGTGAAGGGCCCTCACTATTAAGTTATTGCTACAGGAAACCACATTTGCAAAAGAGGCTAGGAATGGATGATGCTGTTGAGGAAAACTCCTAGACTGTTCCAATAAGGAGGCAATTGAGGGATTGCAGTGTGGACTAAGTGGTAATCCAGCCCCATATACGGCAACGGTATGGGTTTTTGGTTAAAGGGAAACCGCCAAAATGGCGACGTTTTGGTCCAAAAACGGGAAATCCTGCTGGACCTAAGCCGCAAACTTAACCTCAATTGCTACCACCCGAGTACATAAAAGGTGGTATAAATGGGTAAGACAAATAAAAAAATCAAACTACATAAAAAGAAAACGAGTGATAAAAATGCAAATATTAAATGGATAGTTTTAATTATAATATGGACATTTATAATATCAGCAAGTATAAGTTTTGTATCAAATTCTCTACTTAGTGGTGTGGGAATTTTTTTTGCATTTTTCGTATTAGTATCGATTATACTTATAGGTATTATTTTTGATATAATAGGTGTGGCTGTAACTGCAGCAGAAGAAGCACCATTTCATTCTCTTGCCTCAAGAAAAGTAATAGGTGCTAAAACAGCCGTAAAACTAATTAGAAATGCTGATAAGGTATCTAATTTCTGTAATGATGTTATAGGTGATATTTGTGGAGTTGTAAGTGGTGCTGCAGGAGCAATTATTATATCAAAATTAATATCTAAAGGTATTAGCAACAATCAAACAGTTTTATCACTAATTGTGAGTGCTACTATTGCTTCGCTTACTGTCGGAGGAAAGGCAATAGGTAAAAATTTTGCAATGACACAAAGCAACAACATAGTGTTTAAAACGGCATGGATTATAGAAACAATTAGATTAAATAGAAAATAGGGTGAAAGTATGAGGTATTTAGAAAAAATAAATAAACCAAATGATATAAAGAATCTTTCAATTAATGAATTGAATTTATTATCAGGAGAATTGAGGGAATTTTTAATAGATACTGTATCAAAAACAGGTGGCCATTTAGCATCAAATTTAGGTGTTATTGAGCTAACATTGGCTTTATTTTATGTTTTTAATTTTGAAAAGGATAGAATAGTTTGGGATGTAGGGCATCAAACTTATATACATAAAATACTAACTGGAAGAAAAGATAAATTTTATACACTTAGAAAATATGAAGGTATAAGTGGATTTCCAAAGCCCACAGAGAGTAGTTATGACCATTTTGTTACTGGGCATAGTAGTACTTCTATATCAGCAGCTCTTGGAATGGCAAGGGCAAGGGATTTAAAGGGTGAAAAACATAATGTTATTGCTGTTATAGGTGATGGTGCTTTAACTGGTGGTATGGCCTTTGAGGCTTTAAATGATGCAGGAAGTTCAAAAACTAATTTAATTGTTATATTAAATGATAATGAGATGTCCATATCACAAAATGTGGGTAGTTTATCTTGTTATTTAAGTAAGATAAGAACAGCCCCTGCCTATATAAATTTTAGAGATGAAATAGAACAAATGTTAAAAAAGATACCGGCAGTTGGTAATAATTTATATAAATCAGCTGAGAAGTTTAAGGATGGATTAAAGCATCTTGTAGTACAAGGAATGTTATTTGAAGAATTAGGATTTAAATACTTAGGTCCAATAGATGGACATAACATTGAGGTTTTAACTGATGTATTAAAAAGAGCACAGACAATAAAGGGACCTGTAATTATTCATACTATAACAAAAAAGGGAAGAGGATACTGCTATGCTGAAGAAAATCCAGAGATTTTTCACGGTGTTGATGCCTTTGAAATAGAGACAGGGGAAAGAATAGCTAAGAGGAAGGAAACCTATTCAAAGGTTTTCGGAGAAGAAATAGTTAGGGAAGCAGAAGATAATAACAAAATAATTGCTATAACAGCTGCAATGCCAGATGGTACAGGTCTGACAGAATTTTCAGAAAAGTTTCCTGAGAGATTTTACGATGTCGGTATTGCAGAACAGCATGCAGCTACTATGGCAGCTGGTCTTGCTAAGGAAGGTTTTAAACCAGTATTTGCTGTATATTCTACATTTTTACAAAGAGCCTTTGATCAAGTTATACACGATATTTGTATACAAAGGCTTCCAGTAATTTTATCTATTGATAGGGCAGGAATAGTTGGTGAAGATGGAGAGACTCATCAAGGAGTATTTGATTTATCTTACCTTAGATTGATACCAAATTTAACTATACTATCACCAAAGGATTTAGTTGAGTTTAGGTATATGCTACGCTGGTGTTTTAAACAAAATAATCCAATAGCTATTAGGTATCCAAGAGGTGGAGATTTAGATATAAAGTTTGATAAATATGATGATATAAATCTTGGTAAATGGGAAAGATTATTAATAGGTAACAAAGTTACAATTCTTGCAGTTGGCAAAATGGTTCAACATTCAATGAAGGCAGCAGTAAGATTAAAAGGTAGAGGAATAGATGTTGAACTTATAAATTGTAGATTTATAAAGCCATTAGACAAAACAATGTTAGATAATCTAATAGAAAGATCAGATCATATATTTACAGTTGAGGATAATGTCTTATATGGCGGTTTTGGTTCTGCCATTAATGAATATTTAATAAGCAAAAATTATAAAGGAAAGGTTGTAAATATTGCTTTTCCTGATGAATTCATACCACACGGTAGTGTTGATATACTTTATAAAAAATATGGTTTAGATCCAGATGGAATATATAATACAATAATAAAAAACATTGATTAAGAGGAGAGAAAGATGGCGGATAAGGAAAGAATTGATGTTTTGTTAGTTGAAAAAGGCTTTTTTGATTCAAGAGAAAAGGCAAGAAAGAATATTATGGCTGGCCTTGTCTTTGTAAATAATCAAAGAGTGGATAAACCAGGCGAAAAGGTTAATGTTGACTCTGAAATAGAAGTAAAAGGACAAGCAATTCCCTATGTAAGTAGAGGTGGGTTAAAGCTTGAAAAGGCAATAAAATCCTTTAATATTAGTTTAAATGATAAAGTTGCAATGGATGTTGGAGCATCAACAGGTGGTTTTACAGATTGTATGTTAAAAAATGGTGCATCTAAAGTGTTTGCAATAGACGTTGGATATGGACAAATGGCTTGGGAACTAAGAAATGATAAGAGAGTAGTTTGTATGGAAAGAACCAACATAAGATATGTAACTAAGGAAGATATTGGAGAACCCATAGATTTTACTTCAATAGATGTATCCTTTATATCATTAAAACTTGTTTTGCCAGTAGTTAAAGAACTTTCAAAGGAGGAGGCTGAAGTCGTATGCCTCATAAAGCCGCAGTTTGAAGCTGGAAGAGAAAAGGTAGGCAAAAAAGGTGTTGTGAGAGATAAAGAGGTTCATATTGAAGTTATAAAATCAGTACTTGAGTTTGCAATTTCTATAGGTTATTCTTTAAAAGGATTGACTTTTTCACCTATAAAGGGCCCAGAAGGGAATATAGAATATTTAGCCTATTTGATAAATAAACAGGATTTAGCACAAATATATGATAAAATGATACAAGATGTTGTAGAAGAAGCTCATAAATCATTAAATGCGTAGAAGGAAAAAAGGATGTTGTGTAGAATTTTTTATTAGGGAGTGAATTATGTTAAAGGTTGGGATTTTTGTTAATAGAGAAAAGGATGAGGGTTTTAAATTCACAAAAGATATAATCAAGTGGTTATTGAATAATGGTTTTATAGTTTACATAGAATATGATTTAAACATATACAACAACAACCTTAATATAGTGGATAAGGATTTAATGTACAGTAATTCGGACTTTATTATTGTTTTAGGTGGAGATGGAACAATATTAGGCGTTGCAAGGGACTTGATAAGATATAATACCCCAATTTTAGGTGTGAATCTTGGAAATTTAGGATTTATTACAGAAGTTGAACTTAAAGATATATTAAATTCACTTGAAAATATAAAAAATGGAAACTATAAGATTGAAGAAAGAATGATGCTAAAAGCAGATATTTATAGAGAAAAGTATAAACTAAAAACCTATTATGCACTAAATGATGTGTGTATAACAAGAGGATATATGTTAAAGCTTGTAAAGCTAACGGCATTTATTGGACATAATTTAATTGATAAATATAATGCAGATGGATTGCTTATATCAACACCAACTGGTTCAACTGCATATTCCCTTTCAGCTGGTGGCCCAATTGTAAGTCCAACAATGAATTTAATGCTAATTACACCAATATGTCCTCATTCATTAAAATCAAGAACGATTGTTGTTCCAGATGATGATGAGATTATAATTGAAGTTGATGCATCACAAAATGGGAAGGTATATTTAACAGCCGATGGTCAAGAAGGTTGTGAATTGTTACCAGAAGATAGGATTCACATAAATAAAGCACAAAATTCATTGAGGCTAATAAAAACTAATAATAGATCTTTTTATGATATATTAAGAAACAAACTAAAAGATAGATAAGCGGGAAGAGAGGGGAATTTATGAAGATTTCAAGACACGCAAAAATTCTTGAAATAATAAACAATAAGGAAATTGAAACCCAGGAGGAGCTTGTTGATGAGTTACGTAAAATTGGAATGGATGTAACTCAAGCTACAGTTTCAAGGGATATTAAGGAACTAAAGTTAATAAAGGTATTGACTAAAGATGGTAAGTACAAGTATGCCTCTATGGCACAAGGGGATAATTATCTAACAGAAAAATTAGTCAGCATATTTTCACAAACAGTTTTAACTATAGACTATGTAAATAATATGATAGTTTTAAAAACTTTATCTGGTTCAGCATCAGCAGCAGCTGAGGCAATTGACACATTAAGATGGGATGGAATAGTAGGTACTATTGCAGGAGACAATACTATTTTTGTTATGGCAAGGTCTAATGAGAAGGCAGAAGAATTAGTTGCTAAATTTAGAAGATTAATAAACGAATAAGGAGGCATAATATGCTTCTAAAACTGAGGATAAAAAACTTTGCATTGATTGATGAATTAGAACTTGATTTTTCTGGAGGATTTAATGTTTTAACTGGAGAAACAGGGGCAGGAAAGTCAATCTTAATAGATTCTGTAAGTTTTTTAGTTGGTGAAAAGTTTAATAGAGAGATAATTCGTACAGGTTGTGATTATGCTTATGTAGAGGGTATTTTTGAAATAAAGAATGATAAGATTAACTATTTATTGAGGGAAAACGGAATAGACAATGATGATTATTTGATACTTGCAAGGGAAATTAATCAAAATAATAAGAGTATATTAAGAGTTAATGGTAGAACAACAAGCTTATCTTTTATAAGAGAAATAAGTAAATATTTAATAGATATACACGGGCAACACGAACATCAATCTCTATTAGACGAAGCAAAGCATATTGATATTTTAGATTCATTTTGTGGAGATGCTTTTAAAAGTATAAAAATAGGTTATAGAGAATTATTTGAAAAGTTAAAATCAATAGAGAAGGAAATAGATAGACTGACTCAGGATGAACAATTAAGGCTTAGAAAAATAGATTTATTAAAATTTCAGGTTCAAGAAATAAATGATGCACAGCTAAAAGAAGGAGAAGAAGAAGAGTTAATTCAAAGAAGGGATATACTAAAAAATGCAGAAAAAATATTCTCCTGTTTAAATTTAGCCTATCAGAAGATTTATAGCAGTGATGATTATGAGAGTGCATTTGATTCTATAGGTTCAGCTATGGTTAGCTTAGAACAGATATCTCAATATGATGACAAATTGAATACAATAAAGATGGCTATAGAAGAAGTTTATTATAAATTAGAAGATGCAATTGAATCAATAAGAGAATATAAAGATAAAATTGAATATAATGATGAAGAGTTAAATGAAATAGAAAATAGATTGGATCTAATTAATAAGCTAAAGAGAAAGTATGGTAAGGATATTAAAGAAATTTTAAATTATTATAATAATATTAGTATTGAGTTGGAAGAATTAGAAAAGAGCGACGAAAAATTAGAAGAACTAAAAAAGGAATACGAAAATATATTAAATGAGCTAAACTTAGTAGCATATAAAATAACTAATATAAGGAAAGAGACTGGTATTAAATTAAAGGAAAAAATAGAGGCAGAATTGAAGTACTTAGGAATGGAAAAAGCAGTTTTTGAAGTTGATATTACAGAAAAGGATAAATTTGATAATAATGGAAAAGATGAAGTGAGATTTCTTATATCATCAAATATTGGTGAACCTTTAAAACCTTTACATAAAGTTGCATCTGGTGGAGAAATATCAAGAATTATGTTAGCAATAAAAAGTGTTGTTGCTGATGTTGATAGTATTCCTATATTAATCTTTGATGAAATAGATACAGGTATTAGTGGAAGAACAGCACAGAGTGTGGCAGAAAAAATGGTACTTATCTCAAAGAAACATCAAATACTTTGTGTAACACATCTTCCGCAAATTGCATCAATGGGAGACAAGCATTTTAAAATACAAAAAATTGTAATTGATAACAAAACTATTACATTAGTAAGTGACCTACAAAATCAAGATAGAATAGATGAGATTGCAAGAATGCTTGGTGGAGCAATAGTGACAGAGCTTACTAAAACTAATGCAAAAGAAATTTTATTATTAGCAGAGCAACTTAAAAATCAAATAAGACATTAATAGGACTTAATTATTAAGTCCTCAGCCTGTTCAAAAAGTTATATATTGATTAGCCCCATGAAGGATTTCTTGGGCATTCGTTCATTTTGCTAAGCAATTCTAAGCTTTTCTTTGTTTGAAAAAGTCCTACCCTCGCGATGCCATCGTCCTGATGGCCGCTCGGCTCGGCACGTCCTGTGCCGAATTACGGACTTTTTCAAAGTCGAAAACCTAAGAATTGCTAAAGCTCATGAAAGAGCCTATTGAAATCCTTTCATGGGGCTTTTTCATACTTTAGTTAACAATTAAGTTTGTCAACAATCTGATAGGACTTAATTATTAAGTCCTTTTTGTTATACAAAAAATGTAAAAGTCAATTTTGTAATTTTTATATTTTAAAATGTAATAGTTTTTTATTTAAACATAACCTTACAAATAAAGTTTATGATGTATAAGTTTCATTCTATATTATAGTATATGTAGACATAAAAAAGGTTAACTTAAAATTAAAGAAAGGAAGGTGGAGTTATAAAGAATGGCAGAGGAGTGATAAAATGAAAACCAAAGCAAAAAAATCAGCAAAATTTATGCTGTTTACTATATTAATATTTTTAACATTTTTTATAAGTTATATTAATCAAATACCTTCTTCAATTAACGTTACTAAAGATGTAAATTATATAAAACTAACAAAAAGCAATATCATTAAACTTACCACAAGTGACATAGATTTAGTGAGTTCTCAAAACAAAAACAGTGTAAAAGGTTATGTTAAACTATTTGGGTTAGTTCCCATAAAAGAAGTAACTATAAATTTTAATAAGGATAGGAAGGTTTATGCAGGTGGTCATTCAATAGGAGTTAAACTTTATACTGAAGGTGTATTGGTTGTTGGTTTTTCAGATATTGAAACAAATAGTGGGAAAAAGCAAAGTCCAGCTGTTGTATCAAATGTTCAAATAGGTGATATGATTGTAGAAATTAACGGAAAAAGAATTAAATATATTAAAGATTTATCGGAAGAAATATCAAAATCGAATGGAAATGCTCTAAACTTAAAATTAAAACGGAGGGATAAATATATAGATACAACAATAAATCCGGTACTCAATAAAAACAATCAATATAAGCTTGGAATGTGGGTTAGGGATTCAACATCTGGTATAGGAACTTTAACGTTTGTTGATCCAAAACTAAAAAAATTTGCAGCTTTAGGTCACCCAATAAATGATATTGATACAGGGCAGTTACTAACTGTTAGAGAAGGAAGTATATACAAGGCAAAAGTTATTGATATAACAAAGGGTGAAAAGGGAAAGCCTGGTGAACTAAGAGGTGCCTTTAGTGAGGATGATGAAATAGGTAATTTGACCAAGAACACATTATGTGGAATATATGGTAGTATAAAAAATTTAAATGATTTTGTAAAATCAAATTCAAAGGAATATACTATTGCAAGTCAAAATGAAATTAAAGAGGGACCTGCAAAAATTTTAGTGGAAGTAGATGATGATGTCAAAGAATACAATATTAATATAGAAAAAATCAATAAACAAAGTTCACCAAATTCAAAAAGTATGGTAATAAGAATTATCGATAAGAATTTAATTGAAAAGACAGGTGGAATTGTTCAAGGAATGAGTGGAAGTCCAATTATACAGGATGACAAATTGGTAGGTGCTGTAACTCACGTATTTGTCAATAGACCTGATATGGGGTATGCAATTTTTGCTGAATGGATGTATAATGAGTTAGATGATGGTTTTTAATGAAGAAAGCTGCAAAATGCAGCTTCTTCATTAAAAAAATTTATTTTCTTAGAAGGAAATTAAATGTATTTGTCGAATAGTTTTATTATGAAATTAATTAGGATTAGGCGGGTAGGGGAGGTCAAATTATGAATGGTGAAAAAATAAAAATTGTCATTGCAGATGATAATAAGGAATTTTCAACAATACTTAACGAATATCTTAGCACTCAAGAGGATTTTGAGGTTTTAGGAGTAGCAAAGGACGGTAATGAAGCAGTTGATTTAGTTCAAAAAACTAACCCTGATGTATTAGTATTAGACATAATAATGCCCCATTTAGATGGTCTTGGGGTATTAGAAAAAATTAACGCATTTGAAGATACAAAGATTCCGAAGGTAATAGTTTTGTCAGCTGTGGGACAGGACAAAATAACTCAAAGAGCAATAAATTTAGGGGCTGAATATTATGTAGTTAAGCCATTTGATATGGAGATATTCTCAAAAAGAATAAGACAGATGTTTAATCAAGGTGCTGTTGAAACAAGTAAAAAAGTAACATTTGTAAGATCTGAACCAACAATAAATAAGTTAAACAATCCCAATAATTTAGAAGCGGAAATAACAAATATAATACATGAAATTGGTGTTCCAGCACATATAAAGGGATATATGTATCTAAGAGATGCTATTCAAATGGTTGTTAATGATATTGAACTTTTAAGTGCAATAACAAAGGAACTTTATCCATCAATAGCAAGAAAATATAATACTACTCCAAGTCGAGTAGAAAGGGCTATAAGACACGCTATAGAAGTTGCATGGGCAAGAGGACAAGTAGAAACTATAAATAAAATATTTGGCTATACTATTCACAATGATAAGGGCAAACCAACTAATAGTGAATTTATAGCTATGATTGCAGATAAATTAAGATTAAAACAAAAATTAGGTTAAAATAATCCATTTAAATGGATTATTTTTTTTAAAAGGAGTGATTATATGTTTAAAGAAAAGACACTAAAAAGTAATTATTTGTTTAAAGGAAAAGTAATTAATCTAAGAATTGATGAAGTTGAGACTTATTCGAATAGAATATCCACACGAGAAATAGTTGAACATAATGGCGGAGTGGGAATTGTAGCAGTTGAGGATGGAAATGTATTTCTTGTTAGACAATATAGAAGACCCTTTGATGAGATAATATACGAAATACCAGCTGGAAAGCTGGAAATGGGTGAAGAACCTTTAAGTTGTGCATATAGAGAATTAGAAGAAGAAACTGGCTATAAGGCTTTAGATATGAAGCTGATGACTTCAATTTATACATCTCCAGGATTCTGTACAGAAAAATTATATATTTATTTTTGCGATAAAATGGTGAAAACTAAAACTAATTTTGATGAAGATGAATATTTAGAATTAATTAAGGTACCTATTTTAGAAGCAAAAAAAATGATATTAGACGGTACTATAAAGGATGCAAAATCAATAGTGGGAATATTAATGTTAAACGATTTTATACATAAGTAAAGAATATTTTAAAAAGCCTCCTCATATATTTAAATTAGACTAAAGAGGAGGTGTATTATTATGCCAACAATGAATAATAATAATTTTTTTTCTAAACATTTAAAGGAAAATTTTTTACTGTATTTTTTTGTAACACTTTTTTTTGCGATAGGATTATCTATAGGGGCTTTTATGTCTAAGGGTTTAGATACAAACAGTAAGCAAAGTGTATTAGTATATATAAACAATTTTTTTCAAATAGTAGGTAATGAGAATGTTGATACTTCTTCTATTTTTATAAGATCTTTAAAAAATAATGGACAAACTCTTTTACTTATACTAATTTTATGTATTACATATATCGGTGTTCCTTTGATATTTATTTTTGATGCATTCAAAGGCTTTATTTTAGGTTTTACTATATCATTTTGCTTACAAACTATGGGATATAAAGGGTTACTGTTTTTATTTATAACAGTTATTCCTCAGAATGTAATATATATTCCTTGTTTAATTGTTGCATCTGCTATAGCAATAGAGCACGGCTTTTGGATATATAAGAAAAATATACAGAAGAGTAGTTTTTTAAAACAAAAGAATGGCTTACTTGATATTACGTTGGTTTTTATATTTTTATTTTTGATAATGTTGGTTGGAAGTTTATATGAATCCTTTGTGGTTCCCTTCATATTAAAAAGTTTATCAGGGTATCTTATCATACAATAGGTGATTTTTATGAAGAAGATTAAAAAATTAATTTATAATTTTATTTTTGTTTTTTTATTGATGCTATTTATTTATATACTATTAAAGGGGTTTCGTTCTTTTATACAATTAAAGCCTGATGGCGATGCCAGACTTGTAATGTATAATCTTGATAAAAAAGAAAGTAAAATATTTTTAATAAGGTTATTAATAAATAGGGCTTTTTTCCGATAATAAAATGAAGGAATTTATAAAAAAATGTAGAATAAAATAAGTATAATATATATACAAAGGGGTACTGCAAATGAATGAATTAGTTAAAGATTTTATTAATGAAATTGCATTAACTAAATCTTTAAGTCGAAATACAATTGAAAGCTATAGTAGAGATTTACAACAATTTTTAGAATATCTAAAAAATGAAAATTTAGATTATAGAAAAGTAAAGAGAACTAATATTATTGCTTATATATTATACCTTCAAAAGGAAGGAAAAGCTACATCATCCATTTTAAGAAGTTTGGCAACTCTTCGTGCCTTCTATAAGCAAAATATAGTTAAGGGATTAATCGAACAAGATCCTACAATTGATATCGAAGCTCCAAAGGTTGAAAAAAAGTTCCCTGAGATATTAACTATTGATGAGGTTGAAACACTTCTTGCAATGCCAAATGAAGGAGAACCAAAAGGAGCAAGAGATAAGGCAATGCTTGAGATTTTGTATGCAACTGGTATTAGGGTAACAGAATTAATAAATCTAAATATAGATGATGTAAATTTGCTTTTAGGATATGTAAAATGCAATGGTTCAAAAGAAAGGATTGTTCCAATAGGAAAGCTTGCAATAGAAGCATTAACAAATTATGTGGAAAAATATAGATATACATTCTTAAAAAATGAAGAAGAGTGTGCTTTGTTTTTGAATCATAGAGGAGAAAGGCTAACAAGACAAGGATTTTGGAAAGTAATAAAGTATTATGCCAAATTGGCAAATATACAAAAAGAAATAACCCCTCATACCTTAAGACATTCATTTGCAGCACATTTAATAGAGAATGGAGCAGATTTACGTTCGGTTCAGCAAATGTTAGGACATTCTGATATATCAACTACTCAAATCTATGCAGAATTATTAAAAAACAAAATTAGTGATGTTTATAAGAAGTCTCATCCAAGGGCATAAACGATATAAAATTCTCTAAAAGATAAAAAAACAATCTTTTAGAGAATTTTATTTTTAATTTTTAAAGATTTAGTTAACTTAATAGTTTAAAGTCTTTTCTTTTTTGAAAAAATAAGATATAATAAAAATCCCAAGATTATTAAGAAAATTATTAAAACAAGAGGTGATTTTATGGTTAATAGGGTTACATTAATTGTACTTGATAGTGTAGGAATTGGGGAGTTACCAGATGCACACGAATATAATGACCAAGGAAGCAATACTCTTGGTAATATAGCAAAGGAGATTAAAAACTTTGAGCTTCCTAATCTGCAAAGACTTGGTTTGGGGTATATAGAAGGGGTAAATGAATATAAAAAAGTAGATAATGTAATTGGTTCATATGGTAGATCACTTGAGATGTCAAAGGGTAAAGATACAACTACAGGCCATTGGGAAATATCAGGACTCATTTTAGAAAAGGCATTCCCAACATATCCAAATGGATTTCCTAAAGAGTTAATTGAGGAATTTGAAAACAAAATAGGTAGAAAAGTCATAGGAAATAAACCTGCATCGGGAACAGCTATTATTGAAGAATTAGGAGATGAACACGTAAGAACGGGATATCCAATTGTTTATACTTCAGCAGATAGTGTTTTTCAAATTGCTGCACACGAAGAAATAATTCCATTAGAAGAGCTTTATAAAATGTGCCAAATAGCAAGAGATATGCTAAAGGACGAACATGGAGTTGGTAGAGTAATTGCAAGACCATTTGTGGGAACAAGTGGAAGCTATAAAAGAACTCCAAACAGAAGAGATTTTTCAATGAAGCCATTTAAAAAGACATTGCTAAATTATATTGCAGAAAATGGTATGGATGTTTGTGCTGTTGGTAAGATAGAAGATATTTTCGGAGGATATGGTATTACAAAGGCTGTACATACAAAAAATAATATGGATGGAGTAGATAAAACAATTGAATATTTAAAGGAAAATACAAGAGGGTTAATATTTACAAATTTAGTTGATTTTGATATGGTGTACGGACATAGAAATGATGTTGAAGGATATGCAAGAGCGTTAAAGGAATTTGATGAAAGAATACCAGAAATCATTAATAATTTAAAGGATGATGATATTCTTATTATAACAGCTGACCATGGATGTGATCCAACAACACCAAGTACTGACCACTCCCGTGAGTACATACCAATTTTCGTTTATGGAAAAAATATTAAACCGGGAGTGAATATTGGTACAAGAAAGTCCTTTGCTGATATTGGTAAAACAATTGCAGAATTATTAAATATAGAAACTGATATTGCAGGAGAAAGCTTTGCAAAGGAAATCTTAAAATAACAGGAGGTCATATACAATGAATTATATGGAGAAGTTAAATGCAGCATGTCAATATATTAAAGATAAGATAAAGGAAGAACCTAAAGTAGCGATTATATTAGGTTCAGGTCTTGGTAGTTTAGCTGATGAAGTTAAAAATAGAGTTGAATTAAACTATAATGAAATACCAAACTTCCCAGTATCAACAGTTGAAGGTCATGCAGGAAAATTTATATATGGTGAATTGAACGATAATAAGGTTATTATGATGCAGGGAAGATTCCATTTCTATGAAGGGTATGATATGCATACAGTAACTTTCCCAATAAGAGTTTTAAAATTATTGGGTGTAGAAAAGTTAATAGTTACTAATGCTGCTGGTGGTGTTAATACTAATTTTAAGCCTGGAGATTTAATGATAATAAATGACCATATTAACTTTTCAGGTACAAATCCTCTTATAGGAGCAAATTTAAAGGAATTTGGACCAAGATTCCCAGATATGTCAAATGCTTATTGTAAAGAATTAATTAATACTGCAAAGGATGTGGCAAAGGAATTAGGAATAGAATTAAAAGAAGGTGTTTATTTTATGATGACTGGTCCATCCTATGAAACACCAGCAGAAATTAGAATGATTAGAATTTTAGGTGGAGATGCAGTTGGTATGTCAACTGTCCCAGAGGTAATTGTTGCTAATCACAGTGGTATGAAGGTTTTAGGTATTTCCTGCATTACAAATATGGCTGCAGGAATATTAGAAGTTCCATTAAGTCACGAAGAAGTTATTGAAACATCCAACTTAGTTAAGGATAAATTTAAAAATTTAGTAAGCGGAATTGTGGCAAGAATGTAAAGGGGGAATACATATGAGAATGTATGATATAATTCTTAAAAAGAGAAATGGCGAAGAATTGACAAAAGAAGAAATAGACTTTTTTGTTGATGGGTATACAAAAGGAGAAATACCAGATTATCAGGTTTCTGCACTATTAATGGCAATATTTTTTAATAAAATGACGAAGAGAGAAACTGCGGACTTAACAATGGCAATGGTTAATTCAGGAGAAACTATAGATTTGTCAGAGATACAAGGAATAAAAGTAGATAAACATAGTACAGGTGGTGTTGGAGATAAGACTACTCTTGTACTTGCTCCAATGGTGGCAGCCTGTGGAGTTCCAGTTGCCAAAATGTCAGGAAGAGGCTTAGGACATACAGGAGGTACAATAGATAAACTAGAATCTATAAAGGGCTTCTCTGTTGAAATGACAAAAAAACAATTCATAGAAAATGTGAATAGAATTAAGATGGCAGTTGGAGGACAAACAGCTGATTTAGCTCCAGCTGATAAAAAGTTATATGCTCTAAGAGATGTTACTGCAACTGTTGATAATGTTTCGTTAATTGCATCAAGTATAATGAGTAAAAAGATAGCAGCAGGTGCAGATGCGATTGTTCTTGATGTTAAAACAGGTACTGGTGCATTTATGAAAACATTAGACGATTCCTTTGAACTTGCTCAAGAAATGGTGGATATAGGTACTAATGTAGGTAGAAATACTATAGCAGTTATTTCAGATATGGACCAACCATTAGGATATGCTGTTGGTAATGCTTTAGAAGTGAAAGAGGCAGTTGAAACACTTAAAGGAAAAGGACCAGAAGATCTATTAGAACTATGTATTGTTTTAGGAACTCAAATGCTACTTCTTGCAGGTAAAGCAAAAACTGAAGAGGAAGCAAGAAAAATGTTACAGGAAACAATAACATCAGGATCTGCTTACGAAAAGTTTAAGGAGTTTGTAAAGGCACAGGGTGGAGATGTTTCAGTAATTGAAGATTTAGAACTTTTACCAAAGGCACAACATATTATAGAAGTTAAGGCAGATAGAGAAGGTTATATTACAAAAATTATAGCTGACCAAATAGGTATATCTGCATTAATATTAGGTGCAGGTAGAGAGACTAAGGAGAGTCCAATAGATCCTGCAGTTGGTATAATAATCAAAGAAAAGGTTGGAAGCTATGTAAAAAAAGGAGATGTAATAGCATATCTATATGCTAATGATTTAAATAAAGCAAAGATATCAGAACAAAAATTATTAGAGGCGTATCATATAGAGGAACAAAAATTAGAAGAAAGACCATTGATTTTTGGTATTGTTACAAAGGATGGAATAAAGAGATTTTAATTTTTAAGCGGCATTAACTTAAATTAGTTAATGCCGCTTTTCTTTTTTGTTATTTGTTTTTATTAATACATTTTGAAAAACAGGGAAAACTAACAATAAATAAAAATCTTTAGGGAGGGAAATAAAAATGAATAAAAGATTAAACGTAATTTTCCTTACTATACTACTTGTTTTTATGTTTACATATCAAGCAAAGGCGGAAGTAAAGGTTGAACCAAATTTGAACTGTAGGTCAGCAATATTAGTAGAATTTACAACAGGTAAGATACTGTATGAATACAAATCCCACGAAAAACTTGCACCTGCAAGTGTTACTAAAATAATGACTATGCTTCTTGTTATGGAAGCTATAGATAGTGGTAAAATAAAGCTATCTGATAAAGTTGTTGTTAGCGAAAATGCTAAAAGATTAGGTGGTAGTACTATGTATCTTGAGACTGGCGAAGTTAGAACTGTTGAGGAACTTTTAAAGGGAGCAGCAGTAGAATCAGCTAATGATGCTTGTGTTGCTTTAGCAGAATTTTTATGTGGAACAGAAGAAGAATTTGTAAAAAAGATGAACGAAAGGGCAAAAGCATTAGGAATGAATGATACACATTTTGTTAACAGCTATGGTTTTTATGATCCTAATCACTATACATCAGCCTATGATATAGCAATTATGTCAAGGGAATTATTAAAGCATTCCAAGATATTAGATTATACAACTATTTGGATGGAGACAATAACTGAAGGCAGAAAAACACCTTTTACACTTGTAAATAGGAATAAGATGTTAAAGGCATATAAAGGTTGTGACGGATTAAAAACAGGCTATACAAAGGAAGCTATGTATTGTATTTCAGCAACAGCTAAAAGAGGAAACGTTAGACTAATATCTGTTATTATGGGGGCTCCAAGTGCAAAAGAAAGAAATGCAATGGCAGCACAATTGCTTGATGTCGGATTTGCAAAATATGATAGTTTTGATGTAGTTAAAAAGGGTGAAGTGGTAGGTGAAGTTAGTATTCCTAAAGCAAAGCCTGAAAGTGTAAAGGTTGTTGCAAAGGATAACTTGAATGTTGTTGTTGAAAAGGGTAATAAACCGAATATTCAAAAGAAAATAGAAATTTTTAAGGATTTAAAATTACCAATTAATAAAGGTGAGACAGTTGGTGTAATAAAGGCGGTAGATGGTGATAATGTTTATGGTCAAGTAGAAGCTATAGTAGATCGTAAGATAGAAAAGATGAAGTTTATAGATACTCTAAATAGAGTATTTAAGAGTTTCTTAAACGCTAATTGAGGAGTTGAATTATCAACTCCTTCAGATTGTTGACAAATCCACTTGTAAGCTAAAGTATAGAAAAGCCCCATGAAAGGATTTCAATAGGCTCTTTCATGAGCTTTAGCAATTATTGCTTTTCGGCTTTGAAAAAGTCCGTAATTCGGCACAGGACGTGCCGAGCCGAGCGGCCATCAGGACGATGGCATCGCGAGGGTAGGACTTTTTCAAACAAAGAAAAGCTTAGAATTGCTTAGCGAAATGAATCGATGTCCAAGAAATCCTTCATGGGGCTAATCAATATATAACTTTTTCAACAGCCAGGAGGAGTTGAATTATCAACTCCTTTTTGTTTAAATATATTTTTTATGTTATACTATTTAAGGTGGGTGGTATAAATGTATGATAATGTAGTAAGAAAAATTATAGAAATATTAAAAGAATATAAAATAAAGTTCTATTTAGTTGGAGGTGCTGTTAGAGATTTAATAATTGGTATAGATCCAATTGATTATGATTTCGTAGCACAGGTAGATAGAAAAAAACATTTAGAAATAAGTCAAAGTATTTCCAAAAAATTAAATTGTGAATTTATCTATAATAAACATTACTGCACCGCAAAGTTTATTATAGATGGAGAGGACATTGATTTTGTAATGGCAAGGCAGGAAACATATGATGGAATAGCTTCAACTCCATTGGTAAAAGAAGGTACATTATATGAAGATTTAAAAAGAAGGGATTTTACTATAAATACAATTGCCTATGATATTTTGAATGATAAATTTATTGATTATTTTAACGGGATAAATGATATAAAAAATAAAAAAATTGTAGTATTACATTCAAAAAGCTTTAGAGATGATCCAACTCGTTTTTTTAGAGGAATAAAATATGCAAGTAGATTAAATTTCAATTTTTGTAATTATACATACGATTTAATGAGAGATTGTGTAGAAAATAAATATTTTGATTACCTACCTATAAGTAGAATCAGAAGGGAGATTGATGATTTACTAAAAATAGATGATTATAAAGTTGTTATTACGCTATTTATTTATTTTGATTTTTTTAATGAGTATTTCAACTCCTCAATTGATATAAACATACCTATAGGTAATTTTAAACTACTTGAATCTGAAGAAAAATATATATGTTTATTCTTTAAAAATAATGAAGAGACATTAGAGATAATAAAAAATAGACTGAGTTTATCAAAAAATTTCATTCAAAAATGTTTGAAATTAAGAGAATTAAATGGTATTCTAAAGTATGATGATTATGATGTATATAGATATTTAGTATTAAATAAAAAGCAATTTAATAGTGCATTACTCTTAAATTGCTTTAGGGATAAAAGAATTGATAACTTTGCAAAAAATATAAATTATAAGATAGACAATGATAAGATATTAAATGTAAATCCAAGGGATAGAAGTGATTATATTGTAAATGCTACAGTACAACATTTAATTGATTTAGGAGGTAAAAATGTTTAATCGTTCTTTAAGTGAATTAATATTTGTAAGTATAGCTGTTATTGTATCATTAACTATTCACGAGTATTCACACGCTTTAGCAGCTACTTTGCTTGGGGATGACACACCAAAGGCATATGATAGGTTAACTTTAAATCCTTTTTCACATATAGATATAGCAGGTTTGATTGCACTTTTAATAGTTCGCTTTGGATGGGCAAAACCTGTACCTGTTAATCCTTACAACTTTAAAAATAAAAGAATAGGTATAATAATAACATCTTTGGCGGGACCATTATCAAATATAATTCTTGCATTTTTTTCTATTGTGATTTTATTTAAAGTGAATTTTACACAGGAGACACTTGGAGTTGCTGAATTTTTAAAAATATTATTTTTTATAAATACAGGACTTGCTGTTTTTAATATCCTACCAATTCCACCTTTAGATGGATCAAAGATATTTGCAGAATTATTTAGGGGTAAGGTAGCCTACTATATCTATTCTATGGAGAGGTATTCAACAGTTGTATTGCTTATGTTGCTTTGGTTTACTCCGTTTAGGAATCTATTAGTATTTATGAATCAGAAATTAGGTATTTTACTAATAAGATTAGCAGAAATTTTAATTTAAGGTGAGGTTAAATGTCAATAAATATTAAAATAGAAGTATTTGAAGGGCCATTAGATCTACTATTACATCTTATTAAAAAGGCAGAGGTAGATATATACGATATACCTATAGCAGAAATAACAGAGCAGTATATTCAATATTTAAAGACAATGGAGGAGCTAAATTTAGATATAGCGAGTGAATTTTTAGTGATGGCAGCAACATTACTTGAGATTAAGTCAAAGATGCTCCTACCAAGAAAGAAATCACAGGAGGATGAACAGGTTGAAGAGGATCCAAGAAAAGAGATAGTTGAAAAACTTATAGAGTATAAAAAATATAAAGAGTTTGCAGAACAGTTAAAAATGATTGAGGAACAAAGTTCAATTTATTTTAAGCCACCAGAAATAATTGATGATATTGAGAGTAAGGATGTATTTTTCAAAAATATAACCTTAGAAAATTTAATGTTTGCATTTAAAAAAGTAATTGAAGCATATGAAAGAAGAACAAATAAAAAAAATCTGATAGATGAAAATATAAGCCATGATGAATATAGAATTGAGGATAAGATGAATTATATTATAGGATTAGTTGAAGTCTATAAAAGAATTAGGTTTACGCGTTTTTTTGAGGAAGCAAAATGTAAACTTGAACTTATTGTAACATTTCTTGCTATGCTTGAACTTATAAAAATAAAAAAAATAAGAGTATATCAAAGTGGAAATTTTGAAGATATATATATAGAAGGGCAGGAGGAAGAATGGCAGAATCAGATTTTTTAAAGGAATTTGGACTATCTGAGAATACTGAAAGAATAAAGGGTATTATTGAGTCAATCCTCTTTGCAGTTGGAGATGGAGTTGAAATTAAAGAGTTATCTTCAATTATTGATATTGACTTAAAAGAGTTAAAAAGCATATTAAAGGATTTATCTTTAGATTATGAAAAAGATAATAGAGGGTTAATGTTAATTGAATACAATAATAAAATTCAATTGGCAACAAAACCTGAGTATTCAACATATATTAAGAAGATTTTAAAGCCAGAATCTAAGCAAAATTTATCACAAGCAGCAATAGAAACATTAGCAATAATTGCATATAAACAGCCAATAACTAAGGTAGAAATAGATGAAATTAGAGGTGTAAGAAGTGATAGGGCAATAAGCACTCTTCTTGAAAGGGGACTTATCAAAGAGAGTGGAAGGCTTGATACAACAGGTAGACCAATACTTTATTGTACAACAGATGAGTTTTTAAAGTATTTTGGGTTTAAAAATATTAATGAATTACCTGAGCTGATTGAATTAAAATTGGAAAATGAGGAAGAATAATATAATAGATTATTCTTCCTCATTTTTTTAATTTAGGTGGTTTATTATGATATATGTTATATTGTTAATTTTTATATTAATACTGTTTATTCCTATAAATATATCAATAATTTATGATGAAAAAAGGTTTTATATTAAAATTTACAATTTTAAAGTAATAAATTTAACTAAAAAAAAGAAAACTAATAGAGTAAAACAAAAAACTAAAATAAAGTTTGATTATAGACTTATTTTTCCTTACATTAAACCAACAGTTAAAAATATAAATTATCTTATAAAAAGAATAAAATTAAGATTAAGATATAATATAAAAGTTTCAAGTAGTGATGCATTTTATACTGCAATGATTTTTGGAGTTTTAAATTCCGTTTTACCTGTTTTATTTACATATTTATCAATTAATTATAAGTTTAATCATAATGGAAGTATTTATTGTGATTTTAATTCAACAAAACCAAAACTTGAGTTTACAATATTTATAAGTTTAAATTTAATGATAATAATAATATTTTTAATAAAATCTTTTTTAATCTTAATAAAAATTTACAAGGGTGGTGTTTTATATGGCAGAGCATCCAATAGAAGGATTAATGAGAACTACAATGGATAATTTAAAAAAAATGATTGATGTTAACACAATTGTTGGTGAACCTGTTGAGACAAAGGATGGAAAAGTTATTATACCAATTTCTAAAGTATCAATGGGATTTGTATCGGGTGGAAGTGAATTTAAGCAATCAGACTCAGACAAAAATAATTCTTCATATCCATTTGGAGGAGGAAGTGGAGCGGGAGTTTCAGTACAACCAATTGCATTTTTAGTTGTTGGTGAAGATGTTAGACTATTACCTGCAACTGAAATGAACTATGTTGAGAGATTACTTGACAACGTTCCTGAACTTTTAAAGGATTTAATAAAAAATTTTAAAAAGAAAAAAGAAAATAAGGAAGATGAAAATTTTAATCCATCATAAGAGTAATTAACAATTACTCTTATATAGGAGTGTTCAAAATGAAAAGATACTTAAACATATTATTATTAATACTGATTTTTATACTCTCGTCAAGTTTAAAAATGCATTCAGTTCCTACAAGTAAAAAAATAACATTAAATTCCTATGCTGCTGTTGTAATAGATCAGAATTCAGGTAGAATTTTATACAGTAAAAACAGTGATATAAGACTTCCTATGGCAAGTACAACAAAAATAATGACTACTATAGTTGCATTAGAAAAGGGTAATTTAAATGATAAGGTAATAATAAGTAAAAAAGCAGCTTCAATAGGAGGTTCAAATGTTGGGCTTATTGCTGGTGAAAAAATTTCGTTAGAAGAGTTATTATATGGATTGATGTTGCGTTCAGGTAATGATGCAGCTATTGCTATAGCAGAACACATAGGTGGAAATGTAGATAATTTTTTAAAGATGATGAATGAAAAGGCAATTGAAATTGGTGCATTTAATACATCCTTTAAAACACCTCATGGACTTGACGCTGATGGCCATTATACAACGGCTGAAGATTTAGCTAAAATTACAGCGTATGCTATGAAAAATGAAATTTTTAATAAAATAGTTTCAACAAAAGAGATATCTTCAGGTATTAGTGGTAAATTTAATAGAAGTTACTCTAATATAAATAAATTCTTATATAGAGTTGAAAATGCCGATGGAGTTAAGACAGGTTATACAGGTGGTGCGGGGAAATGTTTAGTTGCATCAGTGAGGCACGATTATGGTAGATATATTTGTGTTGTTTTAAATAGTTCCGATAGATGGAAGGATGCAGAGGAACTTGTGAAATATGCAAAAGAAAATTATAAATTTATAAAGCTTTATAATAAAGGTGATGAAATAAAAAGTCTAAGAGTATTTGGAGGAAAATCAAGATATATAATATCCTTAACCGAAAATGATGTTTTTATTCCGATAAAATCCGAAGAGGCCCAATATATTAGAACAGAGGCATTTGTTCCTTCTGTAATCTTCTCACCTATAAAAAAGGGTGATGTTTTAGGTAATTTAGTTATCTATTATGACGGAAATATAATTGCTAAATATCCTGTAGTTAGTGATAGAGATGTTGACAGGAAAAATTTAATAAATACAATAACTGATACCTTTAAAAGTATAACAATTAAATAATTATATGCGGGGCTACCTATATTTAGGTAGCCTTTTTGTAACAATTTTTTATAAACTGAATAATCTATAAAAGAAGGGGGGGTTTTGGTGTATAGATTTGTTGAGTGCATAGACGCAGGCTCTGATTTTTGTCCTTGCCATTTAGCAGAAAAGGGAGAATGTATAATCTGTAGCCAACTTCAAAACAAGATTTTCTGTGATTGTTTATATTGGAAAGGAACTTGCATATATCAAGAACTAATTAACAATGGGAACAAAGCCAAAAAAAATAGAGAATATAAAAAATACAATATAGTATCTGTTAAAAAAATAAGAGATGATTTATATTTGTTTGAAGTAAAAGTCACAAATTATTTGGTTAGAGAGTTGGACAATTTTGGAGCATTTGTTTTTATTAAGAAACCTCAAAATCCAGATTATTTTGGCACTCCTATTTCAATTATGGATGTTGATTATGAAAAATCTACTATAACTATGCTAATAAAAGTACACGGGGTAAAGACTAAGGATATAGCAGAGTGTAGTGAAAATATTATGATAAAGGGACCATATTGGAATGGAATACAGGGACAAAGATTTTTAAGAAATCTAAAAAATACAAATGTATTGATTTTAGGTCGTGGAGTTGCAGCGTCTCCAGGTGTACTAGCTACAAGAAGACTAAAACTATATGATAACAATATATTTGCTCTACTTGATAAGGGAAGAAGCCAAGAGAATGCGTGTACTTCGTATTATAAAAAGTATGGAGCAAATGTTGAAAATTTAAATATTGTCAACTATAAAACAAATTATTTAACAGATGATTTTATAGATAAAATTGATAAAATTTTAAGCTCAAATAAGATACCAGTGATATTAGTTGCTGGAGATGATGATTTTAATAGATTACTAATTAATTATATATATAAATTAAATAATAAAATATATTTTGCCAGTGTTAATAACCATATTATGTGCTGTGGAGAAGGTGTATGTGGAAGTTGTCAAATAAAATTATCAGAAAAGTATATACGTTCCTGCAAGCAACAATACAATCCGATTGAATATTATTTAATGGAGGATGGTAATAAATGAGGGTTGTTGTAGTTGGTGGTGGTTGGGCCGGCTGTGCTGCTGCGTTACAAGCAAAAAAATGTGGAGCAGATGTTATTTTAATAGAAAGAACTGATATGCTTTTAGGGTTAGGTAATGTTGGTGGAATAATGAGAAACAATGGAAGATTTACTGCTGCAGAAGAACTAATTGCTTTAGGAGCAGATGATTTGTTTAAAATAATTGAGAGGTGCACAAGACATAAAAATATAGATTTTCCAGGACATAAACACGCAGATTTATATGATGTAACGATTATAGAGGCAAATATAAGACGATATCTTTTAAGTTCAGGTATCGAAATAAAATTTGAAACAAGAGCAGTGGATGTAGATGTTGAAAAGAATCATATCAACGCAATTTATCTTCAGGATGGGCAGAGTATTGAAGGAGATGTATATATTGAAACAACAGGTTCAACAGGCCCTATGGGTAACTGTATAAGATATGGCAAAGGATGTTCTATGTGTATATTAAGATGCCCAGCATATGGGCCAAGAGTTAGTTTAAGTCAAAGAGCAGGAGTAGAAGATATACTTGCAATGAGAGATGATGGTATCTTTGGAGCAATGAGTGGTTCTTGCAAACTTGATAAAAATTCTCTATCAGAGGAAATAAGATCAGAATTAGATGCTAAAGGTGTATATATTACAGATGTACCAAAGGAGGATATACATCCAGAAAAATTGAAAATGAAGGTATGTCAGCAATATGCTCTTAAAGAATTCGCAGAAAAGGTTATTTTATTGGATACTGGACACGCAAAGCTTATGACGAGTTATTATCCGTTGGAAAATTTAAGAAAGTTAAAGGGTTTTGAAAATGTAAGATTTATTGACCCGTATGCAGGAGGAAGAGCAAACTCTATAAGATATCTATCAATGGCACCAAGGGATAATACAATGAAGGTAGTAGGACTTGATAACCTTTTTGTTGGTGGAGAAAAGAGTGGGTTATTTGTGGGACACACAGAAGCAATAGTAACAGGAACCTTAGCAGGATATAATGCTGTAAGAAGTGTACTTGGATTGAAATGCATAGAATTACCATCATCATTAGCAGTTGGAGATATAATTAAATATGAAAACGAAGGTAAGAAAAATAAAAAAGGACTTACTAAAAGATATACTTTTGCAGGTTCGGAATATTTTGAAAGAATGAAGAGTTTAGGATTATATATAACAGATGTTGAAGAAATAAAACAAAAGGTAAGTAAGCTAATGATTGATGGAATATTTAAAGAAAAGCTTATTTAGGGGCAAATGATGCCCCTTTGTCTTTTGCAATAATCCATATATATGTTTGCAGCAACTAATGTATCATCGTATGCTCTATGGCTTTTCAAATTTAACCCATAGAAGTTTTTTATTGTTTCTAATTTATGATTTGGAAGTTGTGGGTATATTTTTTTTGCTATTTTTACAGTATCTATAAAAATATTATTTATAATATCTTTATTATACAAGTAAAAAGAAGAATATTTAATGAATTTACCATCAAAACCTGCATTATGTGCAACTATGGGTAGATCTTCAATAAATTTTATAAATTTAGGAAATACTTGATCTATAGTAGGTTTTGTTTTGACCATATCATTAGAAATACCATTAATTGAAGTTATATAACTTGGTATTTCTATTTTAGGATTAATTAGTGTATGAAAGGAATCAATTATATTATAATTATCATATTTTATTGCTGCTATTTCTACTATTTTATCACTTTCTGGATGAAGTCCAGTTGTTTCTAAATCCAATGCTACAAAAGATTTGTATACTTTTTCAGAATAAATTATTTTTTTTATTGACATTTTTTCAGCTCCTTTTAAAAGATTACAAGATATTATAACATTTTTAGGAAGTAAATAATAGATATTTTATTATGTAAATAAATATGTAATTAGTTATTTATGGCTACTATGTTGTTTTAAACATCTTTTATTATTATAATTAATAACAAGAAGGGAGTGTAAAGATGAAGGAGAGAATTCAAAAGTATATAGCAAGATGTGGTATAGCTTCAAGAAGGAAGGCTGAGGAATTAGTATTACAAGGTAAAGTAAAGGTCAACGGTAAAGTAATAAAAGAAATTGTAACTGTAGATACTGAATTTGATGTTATAGAAGTAAATGGTAAAGTAGTAAAGCCAGAAGAAAATAAAGTTTATATTATGCTGAATAAACCAACTGGTTACATAACATCAGCTAAAGACCAATTTGGTAGAAAAACAGTAGTAGATTTAGTTGATGTAAAAGAAAGAATATTTCCAGTAGGTAGATTAGATTATGACACATCTGGACTACTTATATTAACTAATGATGGTGAAGTTGCAAACAAATTAATGCATCCTTCAAAGGAGATAGACAAGGTATATATAGCAGAAGTTGAAGGAGTACCAACAAGGGAAGAGATGGAAAGATTTAAAAGGGGATTAAAGATAGAGGATTATATAACTGCACCAGCAAAAATTAAATTACTAAAGATAAGGGATAAAACAAGTATTGTTGAAGTAATAATACACGAGGGTAGAAATAGACAGGTTAGAAAAATGTGTAGTGCCATAGGACATAAGGTATTGAAGTTAAAGAGGGTTAGAATTGGTAGTTTAGAATTAGGAAATTTAAAAGAGGGTGAATGGAGATATTTAAATAGTGATGAAATAGAATATTTAAAATCATTATAGTGAGGGGATTATATGTTATATCTACAGTTATTTGAAAGAATGTCAATTATAGCTTTGGCAGCTTATGTCTTTTCTCAAACAATTATGTTTAAAAAACTTTTTACAAGAAAAATGATGAGTTTTGAAAAATTTATGTTGGTAACATTTTTTTCTATATTATCAATTTTAGGTACATATTTAGGTGTTAAGGTTCAAGGGGGAGCAATTGCAAATATAAGACCTATAGGTGCAATAGTTGCAGGACTTATAGGCGGCCCACTTGTAGGTATTATTGTAGGTGCTATTGCAGGATTACATAGGTATACATTAGGTGGATTCACAGCCTTATCTTGTGCCTTTTCAACTGTTGCAGAAGGATTAGTTGGTGGTATATTTAAATCCTATATTAAAAAAGGTAAGAGTGACATTATAATAAGTTTCATTGCAGGAATAATAGCAGAGATAACGCAAGTAATTATTATTTTATTGTTGGCAAAACCCTTTGAGGCAGCATTGGAGTTAGAAAAAAACATTGGTTTGCCGATGATATTAATAAATTCCTTTGGTGTAGCTTTGTTTATTAATATAATTAATAATGTAAAGGATGATTTAAATAAAATTGCTGCTTTTAATGCCTATAGGGCATTAAACATAGCTAAGAAATCTTCAGTTTATTTAAAATTAGGATTAAACAGGGATAGTGCAAAGGAAATCTGCAGCATAATATCAAAAGAAACAAGAGCGAAATGTGTATTTATATGCATTGAAAATGAGGTTCTTTATACAACAAAATATGATGAATTCTATATAAAAGATATTTTACTTAATTTAGATTTAAGAAAAAAATCTGAACTGGTTGAACATAATAATAATTGTTTTTATATAGCAAAACTTTATTCAGAAGATAATTTAAAGGGGTATTTAGGCGTTAGCATTAAAAATTATAATGAAATAGATAGATATTATATAGATTTTCTTGATGAATTAGCAGAACTTTTATCAATACAAATGGAAATAATGAGATTAAATACAATAGCACAAAATATTTATAAATCTGAACTTAAAGCACTTAAAGCTCAAATACATCCGCATTTTTTATTTAATGCATTAAATACAATTGCATCATTTTGCAGAACAAATCCTTTAAAGGCAAGGGAGTTAATATTAAGTTTATCTAATTATTTTAGAGGAACATTAAAAAGAAATGATGAATTTGTAGAAATAAAGGATGAGATAGATTTAATAAATTCATATATCGAAATAGAAAAGGCAAGATTTGGAGATAGATTAAATTTTTACTGCGATGTTGAAGATAAAATAAAGGAATATAAAATACCTACCTTTATTTTGCAACCAATAGTTGAAAATTCAATTAAACACGGTATTTCACCAAAGGCGGTTGGAGGGAGTGTTTTTTTAAAAGGGTTCCAAGAAGATAAATATTTAACTTTTATAATTGAGGATACAGGAGTTGGATTTAATAAAAATTATTGTGATTCAATAAGCAAAGGAGAAGGTATTGGAATTACAAATATTATAGAGAGACTAAAGTTATATTATGGAAAAAATTACTTATTTGATATTCAAAGTGCTTTAGAGGAAGGAACTAAAACAACAATAAAGATTCCAATTATGGAGGGATAAAATGAAAAATATTGAATGTCTTATTGTGGAAGATGAAGTTCCTGCAATAGAGGAGATCAAATTTAATCTTTCAAGGTATAATGATATTATTATTAAAGGCTGTGCTACAAATTATATAGATGCTTTAGCTAAAATAGAGAAACAAGATTTTGATGCAGTATTTTTAGATATAAATATTCCAGGGGGAAGTGGAATAGAGCTTGGAAGAATTATCAAGAGAAAGAGTAATAAGACGGATATAATTTTTATAACTGCCTATGACGAATATGCAATTAAAGCCTTTGAATTTAACGCATTAGATTATATATTAAAGCCAATTGATGAAAAAAGGTTTGATGAAACTATAAATAGATTAAGAGAATCGTATAAAAGAAAAAATAATAATATTTATTATATTGATGAAAAAATAGAGGAGGTAATGAAGAGGGTCTTAAAGGAAAGGGAAAAGGCCATTCCTTGTGAAGTAAATGGGAAAATAATATTAATAAGTTTAGATGATATTATTTATTTTTCTATTGAGCAGGATAGGACAATAATTAAAACCTTTAATAATACGTATGAAACAAAGTTTACACTAAATGAGTTGGAAGAAATGACAGGATTTTTAAGAACACATAGAAGTTTTTTAGTTAATCCTAATAAAGTCAAAGAAATTCATCCTTGGTTTAATGGTACATATAAGATGATTATGAAGGATAACAACAATTCTGAAATTCCAGTAAGCAGAAGTAAATCAAGATATGTTAGGGATTATTATAATATATAATTTTTTCTAAAATGCAAATAAACCTTCAAAAATTGCATTTTAAGATAATAATAATGCATTTTACCCTCAATTAAATGATAAAAGATATTTTTAGTGTTATTATTAAAATGTAAATTGTACAAACATTCAAAAAATACAAAGGAGGGTTAAAATGTATTCATTCATTTTTGGAATTATACTATTACTTCTTGGGTATTATGTCTATGGAACTTATGTAGAAAAACAATTTGGTGTCAATGAAAAAAGAGTAACACCTGCATATGCTCTTCAAGATGGTGTTGACTATGTACCAATGGCAACGTGGAAGGTCTACTTAATACAGCTACTAAATATTGCTGGACTTGGTCCAATATTCGGAGCCATTCAAGGTGCACTATTTGGACCAGCAGCATTTTTGTGGATAGTTTTTGGAAGTATATTTGCTGGAGCAGTTCACGACTATCTATCAGGTATGATTTCTATAAGACATAAGGGTGCAAGCTTATCTGAAATACAAGGTATTTATTTAGGAAAAAAGATACAAAATATAATGAGAGTCTTTACAATAGTTCTTTTGGTTTTAGTTGGTGTTGTTTTTGTTACAGGACCTGCTAAGCTACTTGCAGCAATAACCCCATCAAGTCTCACAGTTACATTTTGGGTAGTTGCAGTTTTTGCATATTATTTCTTAGCGACGATTCTACCAATAGATGTTTTAATTGGAAACTTATATCCTATATTTGGTGTAGCTTTAATTGTTATGGCAGTAGGTGTTGGTGGAGGTATAATTGTAAAGGGATACCATATACCAGAAATATCATTGGTTAATTTACATCCTAAAAAGTTACCAATATTCCCAATGATGTTTATAACAATAGCCTGTGGTGCGATTTCAGGTTTCCATGCTACACAATCACCACTTATGGCAAGATGTATGAAGAACGAAAAATATGGTAGAAGCGTTTTTTATGGAGCAATGATAGCAGAAGGTGTTATTGCACTTGTTTGGGCAGCAGCTGGTATGGCATTTTATAAAGGAGTACCTGGACTTGCAGCAGTTCTTGGAAAGGTTGGACCAAGTGGTGTTGTTCTTGAAATCACAAAGACATTGCTTGGACCAATTGGTGGAGTACTTGCTATGTTAGGTGTTGTAGCTTGTCCTATAACATCTGGTGATACAGCCTTCAGAGGTGCAAGATTAATGCTTGCTGATATGATAAAATTCCCTCAAGATAAGATAACTAAAAGATTATTATTAGCAATTCCATTATTTGCTGTAGGTATTGGATTAACATTTATTAATTTTGATATAGTTTGGAGATATTTTGCTTGGGCAAATCAAACACTTGCGATGGTTACACTTTGGGCAGCAGCAGTTTATCTATATAAATATAAAAAGAATTACTGGATAGCTGTAGTTCCTGCAACATTTATGTCATATGTTTCAATCAGCTATATATTACAGGCAAAGGAAGGATTTAAACTACCAGCAAATATCTCAAATGTTATAGGATTAATAGTGGCAGGGTTACTTTTAGCTATATTTATGATAAAAACAAAAGAATTTGTAAAAACAATAAAGGATGTGGAAGAAGAAGTAGCCATAACAGAATAAAAGGTGTAAAATATTTGAGGATGCATTAGCATCCTCAAATTCATTTTTTGTGTAAGGAGTGGTTTGATGTATAAAGTAGTTTTAAAGGCAACGAGTTTAGCACATAAGATAGTAGAGAAAGTTGTAGTAGATGGAGATGTGGTAGTTGATGCAACTTTAGGTAATGGAAATGATACTTTGTTTTTAAGTTCGCTAACCATAAATGGGATGGTATATTCCTTTGAGGTACAAAAATCTGCTGTTGACAGGTTTAACAAAATTATAGATGAAGAGGGAATTAAAAATATTAAAGTTATAAATGACGGTCATCAAAATATGGATTTATATATAGACAAAAAAGTTAAAGCAATAATGTTTAATTTGGGTTATTTGCCAGGTTCAGATAAGACCATAACAACAAAAAGTGATACTACTTTAGAGGCAGTTCAAAAGGGTTTGAAATTATTAGTTCCAGGTGGAGTGATGACAATTGCTGTATATGTTGGTCACGAGGAGGGACAAAGGGAGGCAGAGGACTTACTTAAGGAAATAACCGAATTAGATTCAAAGCATTTTTCTGTTATGAATATAAATTTCATTAATAGAAAAAATGCACCTTTTTTATTAGTTATTGAGAAAAACGACAGTTATCGTGAAGATATATAAACTGCTTTTTATTTGTAGTAAATTCAATAACTTTAATCTTAGAGGGAGTATTTATTTTTTTACCACATTTTAAACAGGTATAGTTACCTGTTACTATATAGTCATAATGAATTTGTAGTTGAGTATCCGAATACTTTTTCCAACTATTCCAGGCTGTTTTACATAGCTTTACTCTATTTTTTTTATCTGCAAATACCCATCTTAGCATTTTATGAAAGTGAAATGGGTATTTTGTATACCTTAAATAATCATATGGTATACCAATTTGTGTGCAGTAATCAATAAAAGATGATTCTATAAGTGATTGTAAAGGGTCAGATATTTTTGTACTTTTTACATTATAATTACTTTTTGCAAGAAAATCACGTGTTTTATTAAATATATAACCTTGGCAAATTTCTATTGGTTCATTTTTATCAACATTTAAATATTTTAAATATTTTTTTATTATAGAGAGAGTATAGTCCTCATAACGCTTATTTTCGAAATATGGAGAAGTGAAATACTTTATTGGGATTACATCCCACATATATTCATTTGTTTCAATCCTTAGAATTCCAACGGCTGTTCCACCAACTAAGCTTCCACTACCTGCATCGTCTATTTGTATCATTGTGTTACTCCTTTCATAGTATTTATTAATATTATGTATAAAAAATGGTGATTATATTAAAAAAAGGAGGCTTCTTTATGCGAATTTTATTAACCAACGACGATGGAATTAAAGCAGAAGGAATAATAGCATTAGCAAAGCTTCTTCATTTGGAACACGAAGTAACAGTTATTGCACCTGATACTCAAAAAAGTGCCTGTGGGCATTCAATTACAATATATAGACCATTAACAGTTAGAGAACATAAAATTGAAGGTTTAAATTGCAAATGTTTTTCTATTGATGGAACACCTGCAGATTGCGTAAAGATGGGTATAAATAAGCTGATGGAGGGAAATGTAGATTTAATAATATCTGGAATAAACGATGGATTAAATGTTGGAACAGATGTATTGTATTCTGGTACGGTATCAGCTGCTATTGAGGGGGCTATATATAAAATACCATCTATAGCTGTTTCTATGGACAGAGAAAATGGAAATATAAATTATAAAGTTGCAGCAATGTTTATAAAAAAATTATTAGAAAATGTGGATGTGACATCTATAGGGAATGATGTTGTACTTAACATTAATGTTCCTAATTTAGAGTATTCTAAAATAAAAGGCTATAAGGTATGCAATTTAGGTACCAGAATTTATTCAAATATATTTATTGAAAAATTTAGTAATGAAATAGAAAGAATATTTGAAATTCAAGGAAAACCAACGGATGATGCAGTAGAAAATACGGATGTATGCTTTATTAATAAAGGATTTATAACAATAACTCCACTGCACTATGACTTAACTAATTTTAAATTATTAAAAAGAGTAGAAAATGAATTTAAAAATGAATTTTTATTTAAATGACTAAATAAATGATGAATTTACAACATTGCATTATTCAAATGCAAAATATATTGCAATTTAATGAAAAAGATGTTAGAATTATTTTAGACAATAAAGACTAAGAAGAGGGATGGTAGCATGCAGGAAAACAAGCAGGATTTAATGAAACTTATTCAATTGAAGTTTCCAAGACTTAGTAAAGGACAGAAGTTAATAGCAGAATATATATTAAAACACTATGATAAGGCTGCATTTATGACGGCAGCAAAGCTTGGAACAACAGTAGGAGTTAGTGAATCAACAGTAGTTAGATTTGCCAATGAACTTGGATACAGTGGATATCCTAAATTACAAAAAGCATTGCAGGAAATGATTAAAAATAAACTTACAAGTGTTCAAAGAATAGAAATATCTAATGATTATTTTGTAGAAGAAAATCCACTTAAAAGTGTTTTAAAGGCGGATATGGAAAACCTTAGGGCTACTTTGGAAAAAATAAATATCGATACCTTTGATTCTGCAGTAGATGAAATACTTAAAGCTAAAAGAATTTATATAGTTGGTTTTAGAAGTTCACAGGCCTTAGTTGAGTTTTTAGGATTCTACTTAAATTTAATATTAGATAATGTAAGAATAGTTTCAACAGGTATAAGTGACGTATTTGAAAAACTTCTAAGGGTTGGCCCAAATGATGTAGTAATTGGAATAGGTTTTCCAAGATATTCCACAAGAACTATTGACGCTATGAAATTTTCAAAAAGTAGGGGTGCAAAGGTTATAACTATAACTGATAGTCTTTTATCTCCACTTGCAACATATTCAGACTATACTTTAATTGCACAAAGTAATATGGTTTCATTTGTTGATTCACTTGTTGCTCCTTTAAGTGTAATTAATGCACTTGTTGTAGCAGTTGGGTTAAAGGAAAAGGAAAAAACACAAGAAACATTTAGAACCCTTGAAGAAATTTGGGAAGAACATAACGTATATAGCTATAAAAATAAAATCAATAATGAGTAAAAAGCCCACGGGGCTTTTTATTTATTTTTTGCAAAATATATGATATTGTATTGTAAGGCAGATAGTTAGATATAATAACAAAAAAAAGTAAGGAGCGAAGTATATGAAGAAGGTTGTAGTTGTAGGTGGAGGAGCAGCAGGGATGATGGCAGCAATTAAAGCTGCACAGAGAGGTAACAGAGTTATTTTAATAGAAAAGAATGAAAAATTAGGTAAGAAATTATTCATAACAGGTAAAGGAAGATGTAATGTTACAAGTAACAAGGATATAGAAGAAATTATTCAAAATATACCAGGGAATGGCGAATTTATGTATAGCTCTTTATATACATTTACTAATTATGATTTAATGGATATGATAGAAGCAAAGGGCGTAAAACTTAAGGTAGAAAGAGGAGATAGAGTCTTTCCTCAGTCAGATAAATCAAGCGATATTATAAAATGTTTTGAAGAATATTTAAAGGAAAATAATGTTGAAATATTGCTAAAAACAAAAGTAACTGATATCATAGCAAAGGATAATAAAATATATGGTGTTGAAATAAATAATAATGAGATTATAAGATGTGATTCAGTAGTTCTTGCAACAGGTGGGAAATCTTATCCAGGCACAGGTTCTACGGGAGATGGGTATACCTTTGCAAAAAAATTAGGACATACAATTGTTGATATAAGACCATCATTAGTTCCACTTGTTTGTAAAGAGGGATGGGTAAAAGATTTAATGGGATTGTCTTTGAAAAATGTAAGTATTAAGGTTAAGAATAAAGGTAAAACAATTTATGAGGATTTTGGTGAGATGCTTTTTACTCATTTTGGTGTATCAGGACCTATTATTTTGTCTGCAAGTAGAAAAATATCCGATATATTACCTGATGAAGTTGAAATATTTATTGATCTAAAGCCAGCATTAAATTATGAAGAACTTGATAAAAGAATATTAAAGGATTTTCAAAAGTACATAAATAAACAGTTTAAGAATGCATTAGATGATTTACTTCCACAAAAACTAATTCCTGTTGTAGTTAATTTAAGTGGTATACCAAGTGATAAAGTAGTTAATTCAATTACAAAAAAAGAAAGAGGTCAGCTTGTTAACCTGTTAAAGTCCTTTAAAGTTACAGTAATAGGAACAAGACCAATAGAAGAAGCTATAATTACAAGGGGTGGAGTTAGCGTTAAGGAGGTTGACCCATCAACAATGGAGTCAAAAATTGTTAAAGGCCTATTTATTGTAGGAGAGTTGCTTGATGTTGATGCATTAACTGGTGGTTTTAATCTCCAAATAGCATTTAGTACAGGATATTGTGCGGGTATGAACTGTTAGGGAGGTAAATATGTTTTCAATTAGAGGTGCAACAACTGTTGAAAAGGATGAAAAGAAATATATTTTAGAAGAGACTGAACTGCTATTAAAAGAAATGATATTAAAAAATGAAGTGGAAATTGAGGATATAGTATCAATAATATTTACAGCAACAAAGGATTTAAAGTCTGCTTATCCAGCAGAAGCTGCAAGAAACATAGGAATTAAGTATGCGGGACTTTTGTGCTTTCAAGAGATGTATGTTGAAAACTCTCTGGATAGATGCATTAGGGTATTAATGTATGTTAACGGCAATAAAAAACAATATGATGTTAAACATATTTTTCTAAAGAGAGCTACAATATTAAGACCAGATCTCTTGAAGGAGTTTTAATATTTTTATAGAAATATATATATGACAGGAGGCTTAATATGAACAAGATTGCAATTGCTATTGATGGACCTGCAGGTGCAGGAAAAAGCACTATATCAAAATTAATTGCAGAAAAGATGGGAATAGAATATATCGATACTGGAGCAATGTACAGAGCTATAACATTAAAGCTATTAAATAGGGGGGTAGATATAAAAGATATACAATCTGTGAAAGATATAGTAGATGAAACAAAGGTTGAGTTAATAAATGGTAGAGTTTATTTAGATGGTGTTGATGTATCTGAAGAAATACGTATGCCATATGTTAGTTCTAAAGTATCAGATGTGGCTGCAATCTCTTGTGTTAGGGAGAGATTGGTTTATTTACAAAGGGAAATGGCAAAAAAGTCAAGTGTAATAATGGATGGAAGAGATATTGGTACAAATGTATTAAAGGATGCACAGGTTAAAATATTTTTAACTGCATCAGTTGAAGAAAGGGCTAAAAGGCGTTTTGTAGAGATGAAAAATAAAGGAATAGATATATCATTTGAAGAAATCTGCAATGATATAAGAAATAGAGACACTATAGATTCAAACAGAGAAATTAACCCTTTAAGAAAGGCAGAGGATGCAATTTTAGTAGATACTACAGGAAAGACAATACAAGAGGTTGTTGATGAAATTATTTCAATTATTAGAGAGGGTGCTAACCTATGAGTTTTTATAGATTTTGTCAAATATTTGTTAAAGGTTTATTTAAGTTAGTTTATAAAGTAGAGATATTTGGAAGTGATAACATACCAAAGGATAAAGGAGCAATTATATGTCCAAATCATTTTCATTGGATGGACCCAATAATAGTTGGAGTGTATACAAAAAGACAAATTAGGTTTATGGCAAAGTATGAGCTTTTTGATAAACCAATATTAAATAAGTTAATTAAAAAATTAGGTGCTTTTCCTGTAAGAAGAGGAGAAGCTGATTTAAATGCTGTAAAAACTACATTGAAGCTATTAAAGGAAAATAATTTAGTTGGTCTTTTCCCTGAAGGAACACGCTCAAAGACTGGCGAACTTGGAGAGGCAAATGCAGGTGTTGCTATGTTTGCCATAAAATCAGGAGTGCCTGTAATACCTGTATGTATTGTTGGAAATTATAGACCCTTTACTCGTATAAAAATAAAATATGGACAACCAATTGACTATAATAAATATAAAAAAGAAAAGATGACTAATAGTGACTATTTGGAATTAAGCCAGATAGTTATGCAAGAAATTAAAAAATTAAAAGAGGGGATGTAATATGGAAATTTTGGTAGCAAAAACAGCAGGATTTTGTTTTGGAGTTAAAAAAGCCATTGAAAAGGCCTTTAATGAAAAGGGAGAGAGGATTTTTACTTATGGTCCTATAATTCACAATAAACAGGTTGTAGAAGAATTGAAAGATAGAGGAATTGATGTGGTTGAAAACTTGGATAATATACAACCTAACGATAAAATTATAGTAAGGTCTCACGGGATTTCAAAGGGAGAATATGAGAAGATAGAACAAATGGGTGCTGTAATTGTAGATGCAACTTGTCCATATGTTAAACATATACATAAAATAGTTGAACAAAGATTTAATGATGGATATAAAATTATAATTGTTGGTGATGAAAATCATCCAGAGGTTAGGGGTATAAATGGTTGGTGTAACAATACTGCAATAATAATTAATGAAATAGAAGATTTAAATAAAATTGATAAAAACTTAGGAAGGATTTGTATAGTTGCACAAACTACCTTTAATCAAAATAAGTGGTATAAGATATCAGCAGAATTAATTAAATTTGCTAAAGAAATTCTAATTTACAATACTATCTGCAGTGCCACTGATGAAAGACAAAATGAGGCGATAGAACTATCAAATAAAGTTGATGTTATGATTGTAATTGGTGGAAAAAATAGTTCGAATTCAAGAAAATTATATGAGATTTGTAGAGATAATTGTAAAAAAGCGATTTTCATTGAAGATGAGAATGAACTTAATTTAGATGAAGTTGCTGGTGCAAGTAAGGTTGGTATTACAGCGGGAGCATCTACTCCAGATTATACAATTAAAGCAGTTATTGAAAAGTTAGATTCATTAAATAAATTAGAGGATAGAACTTATGAATCAGATGATGAAATAGATTATAATTTTAAAAATCTTTCAGTTGGAGAAATAATAGAAGGAAGGGTAATACATATAACAAATGATGAAGTATTTTTTGATATAGGATATAAAGCTGATGGTATATTACCTAAAAATTTAGCTTCTAATAGAATTATCAACTTAAAGGAAATATTCAAAATTGGAGATGTTTATGATTTAGAAGTAGTAAAGCTTTCAGATAAAGAAGGAAATGTTGTGTTGAGTAGATTAAATATAGAAAAATACGATATTTTAGAAGAGTTAGAAAAAATTAAAGAAGAAGGTATATTAATTAAAGTTAAGTTGATAAGTGAAATAAAGGGTGGTTATGAATGTTTATATAATAATATAAAGGCATTTTTACCTGAATCTCACTCTGGTATAACTCAAAGGGATGAAGTTAAAAATCTTTTTGGAAAGGAAATAGAAGTAAATATATTAGATGTAAAATTACAAAAGAATGATAGCATAGAAATTGTTGTTTCAAGAAAAAATGTAATTAAGAAGATTATGGAAGAAGAAAAAAGAAAATTTATTGAAGAATTGAGTTTTGGACAGGAATTAAAGGGAAGAATAAAATCCTTTATAGAATCTGGTATTTTTGTTACAGTAGGGCCTATTGATGTTTTTGTTCCTAATTCAGAGGTGTCTTGGGATAGAAAAGTAAAGCCTCAAAAGGAGTTTAAGATAAATCAAGAGGTCAACATTGTTATAACAAAAATAAATAAAAATGAACATAAGGTATCAGGTAGTATTAAAAGGACTATGAAGGAACCTTGGGATGAATTTATTTCAAAGTATAAAGAAGGAGATGTAATAACAGGTAAAGTTGTTGCTTTTGCTGATTATGGAGCGTTTGTTGAAATAATTGAAGGAGTAGATGGCTTAATACACATTTCACAAATAACAACAAGAAGAATTGATAAGCCAAGTGATTATTTAAAGATTGGTCAAGTAGTTAAACCTAAGATAATAAGTATTGATTATGATAAGAAAAAGGTTTCTCTTTCTTTAATAGTGTAAAAAAATTAATTTAAAATGCCAAGAACTCAGTTCTTGGCATTTTTGATATTTTATTCAACTACAGCAGATAGTGGTGGGATTACCTGTTTCTTTCTTGATACAACGCCTGGCAAGTAAACACTGTTTTCACCAAGCTGAACGTTAAAGGCTTTAGAAATTAATTCTTTATCTTCGCCTACAAATAGAGCTTCAGAACCTTCCTTAATTATATCTGTTAATAGAAGCATAATTAAGTTATAGTTTTTGGCTTTGCATAAGTTATCCATAAAGCTTATTAATTCCTTCTTTAAATCTTTTAGTGCATCTGTGTCCATTGTGTTGACTTGACCAACTCCGATTTTATATTTTCCAAGCGTAAATTCTTTGAAATCTTGATAGAAAATTTCTTCTGGAGTTTTTCCGCTTAATGATGTTCCGGCTTTAAACATTTCATCAGCAAATTTATCAATATCGATTCCTGCAATTTCAGCAAGTTTCTCTGCAGTCATTTTATCTATGTATGTGCAGGTAGGAGACTTAAATTTAAGTGTATCTGATAAAATAGCTGCACATAGGATTCCTGCAATTTGCTTTGAAGGTCTTATTCCGTTTTCAAAATAAATATTTGCAACTATTGTTGATGTACTACCTACAATTTCATTTCTAAAGTATATTGGTTTGCCTGTTTGAATATCGGCAATTCTATGATGGTCAATTATTTCAAGAAGTTCTGCTTCATCAATTCCGTGAACAGATTGAGCTCTTTCGTTATGGTCCATTAAAATAACCTTTTTCTTCTTTTGTGATATTAGATGGTATCTGGAAATTGTTCCTATTAATTTATTATTATCATCCACAACAGGGTAGCTTCTAAATCTGGTTTGTAACATTTTTTCTTTTATTTCATCAACAAAGTCATCCAGATTAAAACTTACTATATTTTCTTTTGTCATTACATATTTTACAGGAACACTTTGATTTATTAATCTTGCAGTTGTGAAGGTATCATTTGGAGTAACTATTATTATACATTTAAAGCTTTCTGCTAATTTTATTATTTCTTGTTCAATTTCTGAACCACCAGTTACAATTAATAGGTTTGCACCACTTTCTATTGCAACTTTTTGATTATCACTTCTGTTGCCAACAATTACAATATCACCCTTATCTACAAATGGCTTCATTTGTTCTGGTGCCATAGCAGCAATAACAACTTTGCCACTTGTATTGAATATATCTTGACTGCCAGTAATTAATTTTGCATTTAATGTTTCAATAATGTTTGAAAGTGGAGTTTTGCTGGTTGCAAGAATATTTGTGTCCAATGTACTCATATAGTTATTAGTGATATCTGATAATGTAACAATACCAATAAGTTTTTCATTTTCATCAACAACAGGAAGTGATTTAATATTATTTTTTTTCATTAATGACCAAGCAGTTTTAATTGAAATATCCTTTGAGACAGGTACAACCTTATCCATATTTAGATCTGCAACCTGAGGTTTAACAGTAGGCAAATACTCAGGTACAGGGATTCCAAAATAATTTAATATAAATTCAGTTTCCCTATTAATTTCACCTAATCTTTTTGGTTCAGCGTTATGCCCAAGTTTTCTTTTTAGTTCAGCATAAGCAATTGCAGAACAGATTGAATCTGAGTCAGGATTTCTGTGACCAGTAACATATATAACATCCTTCAATTTATTCACCTCCTAAAGAAATTACATTAAATTATTATATACTATAAAGTGGTAAATAGTAAATACAAATAAAAAATTATAGAAAATTAAAACAAATATAAAGTTATAGTATAAAGAAATTTTAAATATATATATAGAAGATGTAAGTGGGGGTGGTATTGTGCAACTTGATTTTGAAAACCAATTTTTAGATGGATTATCAAGCATAGAAGCGAAAAAAAGGTTACAAAAATTTGGGTATAACGAAATTGTGGTAAATAAGAAAAAATCAAAGTTTAAAATATTTTTATCACAATTTAATGATTTTATTGTATGGGTATTGATAGCAGCTACAGTTATATCTGGAATTATGGGAGAAAAGGCTGATGCTATAACAATAATTGCAATTATTTTACTGGATGCAATTTTAGGTTTTATACAGGAATATAGAACTGAAAAATCTTTAGAGGCACTTAAAAAATTGTCAGCACCTACTGCAAAGGTTATGAGGGATGGAAAGATAAGTATAGTTAATGCAGGTGAAGTTGTTATAGGAGATTTAATTGAAGTTGAAGCGGGAGATAGAGTACCTGCAGATGCAATAATTATAAAAAGTGAAGCTATAAAATGTGATGAGTCTATTTTAACAGGTGAATCAGTATCTGTTGAAAAAAAGAGCTACAATGGTAAAACTGCTTTAAAGGAAAACTACTTATATATGGGATGTACGGTTACTAATGGAAAGGCACTTGCAAAGGTAATTGCAACAGGAATGAATACAGAGATGGGAAAAATTGCAAATATGCTGCAGAGTATCGATGAGATGCGTACACCACTGCAGGAGAGGCTTGATAATTTAGGACAATATTTAGTTTATGTATGCTTAATAGTGTGTGGAATTGTTACAGTTACTGGTGTTTTAAGAGGTGAAAATATCTATGATATGTTCCTTATCGGTGTTAGCTTAGCGGTTGCTGCAATACCAGAAGGATTGCCTGCAATAGTTACAGTATCTTTAGCATTAGGAGTACAAAGAATGGTAAGAAAAAATGCATTGGTAAAAAAGCTACCAGCTGTAGAGACACTTGGTTGTACAAATGTTATATGTTCAGATAAAACAGGTACGCTTACACAAAATAGGATGACAGTAAAGAAGGTTGTTTTGTATAATAAAGAAATTGATATAACTGGGGATGGATACGAATTTAAGGGTGATTTTTTTATAAATGGTATTAAAAAAAATATTGATTCTATAATGGATAGCAATCTACATAAATTATTAGATGCCTGTATTCTTTGTAATAATTCATATTATATATTAGATAGAAAAAAAATAAATTTTTATGGGGATCCAACAGAAATAGCACTATTAGTGTTAGCTGAAAAAGCAAAATTAAGTAGAGAAAAATATAAAAATACTTATAAAAGAATAAAGGAAATTCCATTTGATTCAGATAGAAAGATGATGTCTGTAGTTGTTTCAGATGGTAAAAATAAAATTATGTATACTAAGGGTGCTGTTGAAAGTATAATTAAAGCTTGTAGTTACATTGAAATAAATAATAAAGTAGTTCCTCTTGATTTAAATTATAAGCGAAGGATAATTGAACAAAATGAAAATATGGCAAAAAATGCTCTAAGAGTTATAGCCTTTGCTTATAAAAATAATGAGTCTAATTTTATAGAAAAGGATTTGGTTTTTTTAGGTCTTGTTGGAATGATGGATCCTCCAAGAAGAGAAGTTTTATATTCTGTTCAGGAGTGTAGGGCTGCAGGTATAAAACCTGTTATGATAACTGGAGATCATAAACTAACTGCAGAGGCGATTGCAAAGGAGATTCAGATAATAAATTCAAATGAATTGGTTTTAACAGGAGATGAATTAGATAATTTAAGTGATGAAAAGCTTGTTCAAAATATTGATAAGATAGCTGTATTTGCAAGAGTAAGACCAGAACATAAATACAGAATTGTTAAGGCATATAAGAGTAAGGGGTATATAGTTGCTATGACGGGTGATGGTGTTAATGATGCACCTGCTGTAAAGGAAGCAGATATAGGAATTGCTATGGGAATACAAGGAACGGATGTAACAAAGGAAGCAGCTGCAATGATTCTGATGGATGACAATTTTTCAACTATTGTAGAGGCTGTACGTGAAGGAAGAGTAATATATGATAATATAAGAAAATTTATAAGATATCTTTTATCCTGTAATATAGGTGAAATATTAACTATGTTTTTAGCAACAATATTAAAGTTGCCAGTACCTCTTATTCCGATTCAAATATTGCTGGTAAATTTAGCCACAGATGGTCTTCCAGCTATGGCACTTAGTTTAGAAGGAGCAGAAAATGATGTTATGTTCAGAAAACCAAGAAACAGAAAGGAGAGTATATTTTCTGAGGGATTATTATTTAAAATACTAAATAGGGGTGCATTAATTGGTATTTGTACAATACTATCCTTTGTTTACACATTGGTTAAATACGATTCTGATATAGTTTTGGCAAGGACTGTTGCGTTAAGTACTTTAATTATGTCGCAGCTTTTTCATGTTTTTGAATGTAGGAGTGAAAGACAATCTATATTTAACTTAGGAATTTTTACTAATGTATATCTTGTATGGGCAGTTTTAACTTCATTTGTTATGTTGATTATAGTAGTATATATACCTATGTTCCAGACCATTTTTAAAACTAAATCACTTAACTTATGGCAGTGGATAATCGTTTTCATTTGTTCCGGTTTAATTTCAATTATTTCAAGTATAATTAATTATAAAAGGGGCTAAATGCCCCTTTTATAATTCTAATTTACTTATAATATCCTTCATTATATTGGCAGAATCCAATAATTTATTTTTTTCTTGTTCAGTTAAAGGTAATTCTAATACTTCTTCAACACCATTTTTGCCAACTATTGTTGGAACACTTAATGCTACATCCTTTAATCCATATTTATTTTCTAAATAAGACGAAACAGTAAGTATACTCTTTTCATCTCTTGCTATACACTCAACTATACGTTTTACTGCAACAGCTACTGCATAATATGTAGCACCTTTTTTGTTTATTATTGTATAGGCAGAATTTCTCACGTCATTTAATATCTGCTCTTTAAATTGTCCGTTACAGGGATGATTACATATATTACAGAAATAATCTATTGATGTACCAGCAATGTTTGTTAAACTCCAGGCTGCTATTTCAGAGTCACCGTGTTCTCCAATTATGTAACCGTGTATATTTCTTGGGTCGATTCCATAATGCTTACTTAAGAGGTATTTATATCTTGAACTATCAAGTACTGTGCCTGATCCAATAACTTTATTTTTGGGTAGGCCTGAAATCTTTAATGTAACATATGTTAAAATGTCAACAGGATTAGTTACAATCAAATAAATAGCATCTTTATTATACTTAACAAGTTTAGGTATCATATCTTTAAAAATTGAAACATTTTTCTTAACTAAATCAAGTCGTGTTTCTCCAGGTTTCTGATTTGCTCCAGCAGTTATGATTATTATATCTGAATCCTTTACATCTGAAAATTCGCCAGAATATACTTCAACAGGAGACATTAATGGAACTCCGTGGCTTATATCAAGTGCATCTCCATAGGCTTTATCCTTATTAATATCAATAATTACAATTTCTTCAGCAAGACCATTCATAGCAATTGTAAAAGCAGTAGTAGAACCAACAAATCCTGAACCAATTATTGAAACTTTTTTCATATATATCACCTCAAGGAAAATTATTATTATATAACAATAATAAAAGATATGGTAAAGTTAGTCAATATTTAGTGTATATATTTATGCATAAAATAAAAAGCATATGGTTGTCCACATGCTTTATTTTATAAATTGTCTTTGTTGCACTCTTTGTATTTTTTGATCTATTGGAATTAAATCTACTTTAGTTGTAAGGTTTCGTATGTTAAGTATTTGAATTACTTCAGAAGCTTCCTTTCCTTTTTTAGGCTTTAAACCTTGAATAATAACACTATGTCCTTGTCTTACATCAATAAAGGATGGCATCTTAAACCATTTTTTAGCTTTATATCTACATTTTATTACTGCTTTGCTTCTTTCAGGTTTTACAACAACATCAACAGTTAGAATATTGAATATCCATAGTATTGTCTTTGTTGTAGTTTTAATGCTTAAAACGTGACCACTGAATTGGGTAAGCCTGTCACCATACTTTTTATAGTATGTTTCAGCATATTTTTTGGCAAGTGTCTCTCTAAAACTCATAATGACTCCCCTTTTCTAAATAATTTATTATTGCAATTATCTATTATATCATATTTTATTTTTCCCATATAGATGAAATTAATAAATTTATTTGTTTGAATTAAATGATTTTTTGTATTATAATAATAACAGAATGATTAAATAAATGCAATAGGTGTCAAGAAGTATTGATAATACAGAAACAAACTGTTATAGTATAGTTTGGAGATTGTTAAATATTTAATTAGATAGGTGATAGGTTTGAAAAGAGCAAAAATATATGTAAATGGAATAGTACAAGGAGTAGGATTTAGACCTTTTATTCATAAATTAATTACGGAGTATAACCTAAAAGGCTGGGTTAAAAATACTTCAAACGGAGTAGAAATAGAAGTTGAGGGAGAATGCGTTAATATAAAAAAATTTATAGATGATATAGATAAAAAAAAGCCAAAATTATCAGTAATAGAAAGTTTAGAATATAGCTTTTTTGATGATTTAGTTGGATACAAAGATTTTACAATAATAAAAAGTACAGATAATGTATCTAAGTTTACATTGATTTCACCAGATGTTGCAACTTGTGATGATTGCCTAAGAGAATTGAAGGATAAAAATGATAGACGATATGGATTTCCATTTATTAATTGCACAAATTGTGGACCAAGGTTCACTATAATTAAGGATGTGCCCTATGATAGAGATAAAACGACAATGAAGAACTTTATAATGTGTAATAGTTGCCAAAAAGAATATCAGGATATAGAGGATAGAAGGTATCACGCACAGCCTAATTGTTGCTTTGAGTGTGGACCAGAATTATTCTATATCGATTCTCATAACAACATTATAAAGGATAAAGTTATAGATTGTGTTAAACAAGAATTAAAAATGGGAAAAATATTAGCTATTAAAGGCATAGGAGGATTTCACTTAGCCTGTGATGCTAAAAACAAAGAAACAGTAGAAAGGTTAAGATTATTAAAAAATAGAGAGGAAAAGCCATTTGCTTTAATGTGTAGGGATTTGGATACAGTAAATGCTATATGTAATATAACAGAAGATGAAAAGGAGTTTTTAACAAGTTTTAGAAGGCCTATTGTACTTTTGAGAAAAAAGAATAATAGTTTTGATTATATTTCAGTTGATAATAACTACTTAGGTGTTATGCTACCATATACACCTGTACATCATCTTTTGTTTGATGATGATTTGGATGTTCTTGTTATGACAAGTGCAAATAACAAGGATTGCCCAATAATAAAGGATAATGATGAGGCAATAGAGAATTTAGATGGAGTTGCAGATGGATTTTTACTAAATAATAGAGATATACATATAAGATGTGATGATTCACTTTTATATGTTTTTGAGGGAAAAGAGTATTTTATAAGACGATCAAGGGGCTATACCCCTTTCCCCATAAAGGTTAATTTTGAATGCGAGGATACTTTATCCTGTGGTGCAGAACAAAAGGCATCCTTTTGTCTTCTTAAACAAAACTATGCCTTTCTAAGTCAGCATATTGGTGATTTAAAGAATATTGAGACATACAATCATTATACTCAACAAATTGAGCATTTTAGAAGGTTGTTTGATATAAATCCTAAAAAAGTAGTTTGCGATTATCACCCTGATTATATGTCAACAGAGTATGCAATAAACTTTGCTAAAAAACATAACTGTGATATTTTTATGGTTCAACATCACCATGCCCATATGGCATCCTGTATGGCTGACAATAATTTAGATAGTAATGTGATAGCTTTGACTTGGGATGGAACAGGTTTAGGCCTTGATAATACGCTATGGGGTGGAGAAATCTTATATGGAAATTATAAAGAATTTGAAAGAAGAGCAACAATAAAGAGAATAAATCTTGTAGGTGGAGATGTTGCAACAAAAGAGATATATAGGATTGGGTATGATTTGTTATATCAGTCATTAGGATATCTTGAAAGCAATATTATTGAGAACAAGAATAGTTCTGTTATCAAAAAAATGTTAGAAAATAATATTAACATATACAAGACTTCAAGTATTGGTAGGTTATTCGATGGTGTTTCTGCTATTTTAGGATTGAAATCAGTTGTATCTTATGAAGGACAAGGTGCTATTTTAATTGAAAAGTATGCAGATTTTAATGAAGATTGTAATTATAGTTTTAGTTTAGATACAATGGGTATAACTGAATTTAATTGGATTCCTATGATAAAAGAAATAGTTTATGATATAGAAAATGGAGTAAAAAGAGAAACTATATGTGCAAAATTTATGAATACTTTAGTTTTATTTGCAGTTCTTGTGGCTGAGCAAATAAAACAAGAGACTGAATGTATAGATGTTGTATTATCAGGTGGGGTATTTCAAAATATGTACCTACTAAATAAAATAAAAATTAAATTAATGGAAAAAGGGTTTAATGTTTATACACATAGAAGGGTTTCTACAAATGATGAAGGAATATCTTTAGGACAAATTGCAGTTGTAGCAAATGGAGGTGGAATAAAATGTGTTTAGCAGTTCCGCTAAAGGTTATAAGTATTGAAGGTAACACAGCACAAGCAGAAATAGAAGGAGTTAAAAGAACAATAAGGATTGATTTTGTTAAAAATGTTAATGTTGGAGATTATGTTATTGTTCACGCAGGTTTTGCAATAGAAAAATTAAAGGAAGAGGATGCGATTGAAAATTTACGCTTGATTAAGGAGGTTACAGATGCACTTAAGTGAATTTAAAAAACCTCAAGATATATATGTTGTAATAAATTACTTAAAGGGAATAGATAAAAAGATAAATATAATGGAGGTTTGTGGTACGCACACGATGGCTATTGCAAAGTCAGGAATTAAAAGCCTTCTGCCTCCAAATATAAAATTAATATCCGGCCCAGGATGTCCAGTATGCGTAACTCCGTCTGAGGAAATAGATGCTGTTTTAGAATTATGTAAGAATAATAAGAATTTAATTATTACTACCTATGGTGATATGATTAAGGTTCCAGGTTCAAAACCAAATGAAAGTTTAGAAAGATTAAAGGCACAGGGACAGGATGTTAGAATAGTTTATTCAGCTTTAGATGCTGTTGATATTGCTAAAGAGAATAAAGAAAAAGATATTGTTTTTTTAGGTATTGGCTTTGAAACAACAACACCAGGCACAATTTTAGCTCTTGAGGAGGCAATAAACCAAAAGATAAATAACTTTTACATTTACTCTATGCATAAATTAGTTGAACCTGCATTAAGAGCATTACTTGAGCAGCCAGATTTTGATATTGATGCCTTCTTGTGTCCTGGACACGTAGGTGCTGTAATTGGAGAAGAAGGTTTTGAATTTTTAGTAAAGGAGTACAATAAACCATCTGTAATATGTGGTTTTGAAGCTGGAGATATATTAATAGCAATTTATAAAATTGTTAATCAAATATTAAATAATAGAGTAGAATTAGAGAATGAATATAAAAGAGTAGTTAAGAAGGAAGGAAATAAGATTATTAAAAATAAAGTAGAAACATATTTTAAGGTTTCTGATGATTTGTGGAGAGGCTTAGGTTTGATACAAAATAGTGGCCTAAAATTAAAGGATGAATTTAAAGAATATGATGCATCAAAAAAGTTTAATATAACTTTAAAACAATCAAATATTAATAGTGCATGTAAATGTGGCGATGTAATAAAGGGAAAAATTGAACCAACTATCTGTCCTCTTTTTGGGAAGGTATGTACTCCAGAAAATCCAGTAGGTCCTTGTATGGTATCAAGTGAAGGTGCTTGTGCTGCATATTATAAATATTTAGTATTTTGAGGTGATTAGATGGATGATATAATTACTTTGTCATATGGAAGTGGGGGGAAGAAAACATCACATTTAATTGAAGATATAATACTTCCTTCACTTTCTTGTGATGAATTAAATAAATTATCAGATGGAGCAGTTTTAGATGTATTCTCAAATAAAATTGCCTTTTCTACAGACAGCTTTGTAGTGAGTCCTTACTTTTTTCCAGGAGGAGACATCGGAAAGCTCGCAGTTTGTGGAACAGTAAATGATTTATCTGTATGTGGTGCAAAGCCAGAATATTTAAGTCTGAGTTTAATTATAGAAGAAGGGTTTAAAATTGAAGAATTAAAAAAGATAATAAAATCTATTGAAGAAACTTCAAAAATATGTAATGTTAAAATAGTAACTGGAGATACTAAAGTTGTTGAAAAGGGGAAAGGCGATGGTATCTATATAAACACATCTGGAATAGGTAGATTAATATATGAAGATTTGGGAAAAGATAAGATATCAGAGGGAGATGCAGTGATTGTAACAGGATGTATAGGTGACCACGGAGCAGCTATTATGGCATCAAGAAATAATTTAGTTGACGAATTTAATGTTAAATCTGACTGTGCACCTGTATATGAATTAGCACAATGTATATTACAATATGGTGATAAAGTAAAAATAATGCGTGATCCTACAAGAGGAGGAGTAGCAACTACTTTAAATGAGTTTGTAGAGAATTCAGAATTTACAATAGAAATATCTGAAGAAAAAATACCAATAAACGTTGAAACAAATAATTTATGTGAAATATTAGGAATAGATCCGCTCTATTCTGCAAATGAAGGAAAAATATTAGCGATAGTAGATAGTAGTGTGGCAGAAAATGTGGTAAACGATTTAAGAAAAATTGAACTTGGTAAAGATGCCGCTATAATTGGATATGTTACTAAAAACTTTCCATCTAAAGTTGTTTTACATACAAATCTTGGTGGGAAAAGAGTTCTTTCAAAATTAACAGGAGCTCAGTTACCAAGAATATGTTAATGATACATAGGAGGTGCGTTTATGCAGGAATTTAAATCATTTGAAATCAAAAAGGAGGAGATTGTTCCTTTAGCAAAAAAAATGAAGGAAAATGGCCACAGATTAGTTATGATTCACGGTTTCGTTGATAAAGAAGGTAAGCATGTAGTGAATTATCAGTATGAAGTAGGAAACTGTATTGAATCATATACAGTTAAGGGTGAAGATACTCTACCTTCAATATCAGAAATTTATGATGTTGCAGCTTCTTGGCCAGAGGAAGAACTTTATGAACTAATGGGAGTTAAGTTTGAAGGCTTAAATATGAGAGGAAGATTATTCTTACCAGATACAATGCTTGAGGGTCAAGGACATATTCTTGTAACTCCATTAGATGAATTAAGAAAGAAGACACTTAAGGAGGGAGAATAATGGGTTATACAATACCAATAGGACCATACCATCCATCATTAGAAGAACCTATTCATGCAAAGCTTTATACTGAAGGGGAAGTTATTAAGGATGCGGAAGTATTCATAGGTTACAATCATAGAGGTATTGAAAAACTCGCTACCGAAAGAAACTTTATCCAAACTTTAACTTTAGTAGAGAGAGTATGTGGTATATGTTCACATTCACATCCATTTGCCTATGCTATGGCAATTGAAAATATAGCACAAATGGAGGTTCCAAAGAGGGGGCAGTATATTAGAGTAATAATGGCAGAATTAGAAAGACTACATTCCCATTATTTATGGATTGGTCTTGCATGCCACTTAATTGGATATGATTCATTGTTTATGTATGTTTGGAATGCAAGAGAAAGGATTATGGATATACTTGAGGAAATATCAGGTAATAGAGTCAACTATGGAATGGTTATAATAGGTGGTTCAAGAAGAGATATTGATGATGAAAAGAGAAAGAAAATTTTAAATATGTTGGATGATTTAATTGAACCACATAATAGAATGAAGGATATATTCCTAAATGATAAAACTGCAGCATTAAGAACAAAAGGAGTAGGAGTGCTACCAAAGGATGTAGCAGAAAGAATGGGAACAATTGGACCTCATGCAAGAGCGTCAGGTGTTAATGTTGACGTTAGAAAAGATGCTCCATATTCTTGTTATGATGAATTTGATTTTAATGTTCCTGTTCTAAATGAAGGAGATGTATGGGCAAGAGTAGTTGTTAGAGTCTTAGAAATAGAAGAAAGTATAAAAATAATAAAACAGGCACTTGAAAATCTACCAGAAGGGCCAATTAATTTAGGAAATAAGCTACCAAAGGTACCTGCTGGCGAATTCACAGCAAGACACGAGGCACCAAGAGGTCAAGTAGTTTATTATGTTGTAACCGATGGAGGACAAACAAATTATAGAATAAGCATACACGTTCCAACATTTAAGACTGCTCCAACAGTTCCATATATGCTGAAAAATAATACAATAGCAGATGCTGGTTTAATTATTGCATCAATAGACCCTTGCTTCTCTTGCTTAGATAGGTAGTGATAAAATGCATGAATTAGCGATAACTGAAGGAATTATTAAAATTGTTGAGAAAGAATCACAAAAGTATAATTTTAATAAGGTTAATGCAATAAAGTTAGTAGTTGGGGAATTATCAGGTGTTTTTCCCCAACTAATTCAGGACTATTTTGATATTGCAAGTAAAGGAACAATAGCTGAGGGAGCAGAACTCATCATAAGAAGAGTAGAAGCCAAAATGAGATGCAATGAATGTGGAAGTGAGGCAAAAGTTGAAAATCATAGATTGAGATGTCGAAATTGTGGAAGTTTAAATGTAAAAATTACTTCTGGAAAAGAATTTTATGTGGATAGTCTGGAGGTCGATTGATTTGGAAATTAAGGTAGTAAAACAGATTCTTGAATGGAATGAAGATTGTAGCAATGAAATAAAAAATACGTTCAATGATAAAAATATATTTATGATTAATGTTATGGGTTCACCTGGTGCTGGGAAAACAAGTTTAATAATGAATCTAATAAATGAATTAAGAAATGACTATAAAATTGCAGTAATCGAGGGAGATATAGCAGGACAAATTGATGCCGAAAAGATAAAACAAATGGATATACCAGTTGTACAACTTAATACCGATGGTGCTTGTCATATTGAGGCTATGTCAATTAAACATATATTAGAATATTTTAATTTAGATGAAGTAGATGTAATTATAGTAGAAAATATAGGTAATTTAGTATGTCCTGCTGAATTTAATATAGGAGAGGACATAAGGGTAGCAATCTTAAGTATTCCTGAAGGAGATGATAAAGTAGAAAAATATCCACTTATGTTCTCAACATCTGAAATTTTAGTTTTAAATAAATATGATATGAAGGAACATTTTGATTTTGATGACAACAAAGTTGAGAATGTAGCAAAGGAATTAAACCCAAATATATCAGTATTTAGAGTATCAAATAAAACAAAATCAGGTTTAGATGAGCTTGTTAATGCATTAAAAAATGCAATAAATAAAAAAATTAAAAAGTAAGGGGGGCTTTAATTGAAATCCACAAAATTTAGTTCAATATTATCAACCTTTATATTTTGCTACTTATTTTGGATACTGTTTACTTGGACATTTACTTCACAGGAACTTATAACAGGTGCTGTGGTAAGCTTTTTAGTAGCAGTATTGACAGCAAGATTTTTTATTCATCAAAATGCCTTTCATCTTTTTAATCCAGTAAGATTTTTTAATTTAGTTCTTTATATATTTGTATTTTTGAAGGAACTTTGGAAGGCAAATGTCGATGTTGCTAAAAGAGCACTAAATCCAAACTTACCAATAAATCCAGGAATAGTAAAAGTGCCTGTAGGTTTAGAATCAGAATATGGAATGTCAATGCTTGCTAATTCGATAACATTAACTCCTGGAACAATAACAATGGATATAACTGAAGAAAATGGAAAGAACTATTTTTATATTCATTGGATTGATGTTGCTGAAAAGGATAGAGAAAAAGCTGGAGATGCTATTAAGGGTACTTTAGAAAACTGGATAAGGAGGATTTGGAAGTGAATGGTTTAATTATAGTTTCAATATTTTATATTTTATTAGCATTAGCTCTTTCATATAGAGTGTTTAAGGGGCCAAGTGCTGTAGACAGAGTAGTAGCAGCAGATAGCATAGATTTGTTAACTGTAGTTGCACTTGTTCTGTTTTCAGTATTTAGCAAAAGAGCTATCTACTTAGATATTGCACTAACTATTGCAATACTTGGCTTCATAGGAACACTATTAATTTCAAAGTATCTGGAGGGAAAACTATGATATATGTAGCTTATATTTTTATGATAATAGGTTGTTTTTTTGCCTTTGCAGGTACTGTAGGTGTTTTAAGAATGCCTGATGCATATTGTAGAATGCAATCAAGTACAAACATAGCAACACTTGGTACCTTAGGTGCATTACTTGGTGGATTTATTTTTTCATTAACATTAAAAAATACATCAATGGCTTTAAAAATATTGTTTATAGCAATTTTTATAATAATAACAAATCCAGTAGCTGGACATGCTATTTGTAAGGCAGCATATAAATCAGGTGTTAAAGCTGAAAAATTGACATGTGATGATTATGGGAGGGATTTTCCTAATGAATAATATTGTTTTATTAAATATATTAATTTTAATTGGTATTCTTGTTTCAGCCATCTTAACAGTTTATTTCGATGATTTATTGTCATCTATTGTTGCATTAGGAGCTGTAGGTTCATTTGTTGCACTTGAATTTATACTACTACACGCACCTGATGTTGCAATTGCAGAGGCTGCAGTAGGTGTTGTACTACAACCAGTTATATTTATTGTAGCCCTTAATAAAGTAAGGGGGGTTAGAAAATGAAGAAGTTTTTAACATACTTTTCATTAACAGTCTTTTTAATAATAGGTTGCTATACAGCATTGGAAATGTCAAAATTAGCACCAACATTTGATGGTGAAAAGATAAATGTTGTTGAATTATATAATAATCCCCAAAATTATGATTATAATGATGTGGATGGAGTAGCAAATTTAATGGTTAAGCAAACAATTGATAAAACACACGCAATTAACGCTGTTACAGCAATAGTTTTTGACTTTAGAGGCTACGATACGTTAGGCGAATCCTTTGTATTATTTACTGCCATTTCAGGTACTGTTGTAATTCTAAGAAATGCTATGAAAGGAAGGGCAGATTAATATGAGCAATAAGAATATTAAGGTTAAAGATTATATAATTAAATCTGCTGCAGACTTTTTTACACCTATCGGATTAGTCCTTGGACTTTATATAATTTTACACGGACACTTGAGCCCAGGCGGAGGTTTCCAGGGTGGTGTAATTGTTGCTTCAGCAGTAGTTTTAATCTACTTAGGTTATGGATATGAAAAATCATCAAGTACTTTTAAACCAAATATATTAAAAAAGAGTGAAGCAATAGGTGCATTGATGTATACATTCTTTGCGTTACTTGGTATATTTTATGCAGCAAATTTCTGTAGAAATGTATTCTTTAATATTGGAAATCCAGGCGATCTATTTAGTTCAGGTACAATATTTTTAATGAATGCAGCAGTTGGATATAAGGTTTTAACAGGCGTAGGATTTTTAATAATATTAATGTTTGGTTTATTAGGTAATAAAGAAGCATAGATAGGGGTGATTAAATGTTATTAATGAATTATATAACGTGTATAATTCTAATTGTATTAGGTTTATATACAATAGTTACAAAGAAAAACTTAATGAAAATTGTAATAGGAATGGGACTATTAGATTATGGTATAAACCTACTTCTTATAAGTGTAGGGTTTAAAGCAGGGGGTACAGCTCCTATATTTACAATAAATGAACTTGACAAAAGCTCCTTCTTCGTTGACCCTGTACCACAGGCATTAACACTTACATCAATAGTTATAGGTGCCTGTGTAACAGCTCTTGCTCTTGCATTAGTAGTTATGATTAACAAACATTATGGTACTCTTGATACCGATAAGGTAAGGAGGTTAAAAGGATGACACAACATTTGCCTATTTTATCTATAATTTCTTTGTTCATTGGAGCATTTATAGTAGCATTAATAAAAGAAAAAAATGAAATGCTAAGAAATACAATAGTATTAATTGCTACATTTTTATCATTTGTTTTTACAATAATGATGTACAGACCAATCATTCTTGAAGGAAACATATTAACGTATTGGATGGGAAATTGGGAGCCTATTAAAGACTGGGCTATTGGTATAGGTCTTGAAGTTGATCAATTAAGTTTATTCTTTGGTTTATTTATATCACTATCAATAGTTCTATCAGCACTTTATTCTTTTAGATATATTGAAAGGGAAACAGGAAAAGACAAGTACTATGTTTTATTCTTAATGATGTCAGCAAGTGTAATGGGTTTTATATTTACTGGAGACCTTTTCAATATGTATGTAATGATTGAAATTATGACTTTTGCATCAGTTGCTTTAACAGCATTTAGAAATGATAGACCAGAAGCGGTTGAGGCGGGTTTTAAATACATTGCTATTGGTTCTATCGGTTCTTCACTAATACTACTTGCAACTGTAATTATTTATGCACAATTCCATACATTAAATCTGGCACAACTTGCTGGTGAGTTATATAATAACTATACAGCTATAACTATTTTTGCACTTGCATTAATGATAGTTGGTTATGCTGTAAAGGTGTTTGCAGTTCCTACACATTTTGTTGCACCAGATGCTTATATGGTTGCCCCATCATCAATATCAATGCTATTTTCAGGAATAGTCAACAAAGCAGCTGTATATGGTATTTTAAGAATAATATATGTTGTATATCAAAGTATGAATTTATCATCAATGCAATTCTTATTAGTATTTTGGGGAACAGTAACTATGTTTATAGGTGTAACTATGGCTCTTGCCCAACACGACTTTAAAAGACTGTTGGCATTCCATAGTATATCCCAAATTGGTTATGTATTAACAGGTATAGGTTTAACTACTGCACTTGGTATAACAGGGGGATTGTACCACGCATTAAATCATACACTATTTAAAGGATTATTGTTCCTTTGTGCTGGTGCAGTATTCTATGCAACAGGAACTACCGACCTTGATAAACTTGGCGGACTTGCAAAAAGAATGCCACAAACTACTTTAATCTTTTTAATAGGTGCATTTTCAATAAGCGGTATACCACCATTTAATGGTTTTGTATCAAAGTGGATAATATATCAAGCATCATATGAAGCAGGATATGCACCTGTTACAATAATAGCATTAATTGTAAGTGTAATGACATTAGCTTCTTTTATAAAGGTTGCTCAATCTGCTTTCTTTGGACAATTACCAAAGGAATTTAAAAATGTTGAAGAAGTTCCACTTTCAATGAGAATTCCAATGTGGATTATGGCGATTTTATGTATTGTAGGTGGTATTGTGCCTTCAACTGTTACAAAATATTTAATTACACCAGCAGCAAATGCAGTTATGAATTCAGCAAAGTATGTTGAAGTTATGATGGGAAAAGAGTTTGCTTCAAAATTTTACAGTAATTTAGGAAGTGCTCCAGTTATTGATTATAAATTAGCAGGATACTGGCAACCAATTGCATGGCTAATTTTATTTGGAATACTACTCCTTGCATTTACATTAGTAGCAGTACTTGGTGGATTTAATCCAAAGAAGTTTAGCTATGCTGATGAGGAAGATGCAAAATATGACGTATTCTTTAGTGGTGAATCAGCTGAGTTTTCACACGTAGGTGGAAGTGACTTATTCTGGGGCTTAAAATATCAATTCAGACATTACTTTGATTTTATGCACAAAATTCATAGTGGATTGGTTAATGACTATGCCCTCTCTGTTGTATTAACAGCAGCAGTAATATTACTTTATGTATTTACTTTTGTTAGATAAGGAGGGACTGTAAGGTGGAATTACTAAAAACGATATTATATATATTGCTTTATCCAGGCTTGATATATTGTGTAATAGGGGGGTTAATATTATCAGGTATAGATAGAAAACTTCTTGCAAGAATGCAAAAAAGAATTGGTCCTCCGATATTACAGCCTTTTTATGATTTCTTTAAATTGCTTGGAAAAGAAACAATAGTGCCAAGAAATGCGGCAAAAAAAGCTTTTTTAGCTGCACCTGTAATAGGTTTAATAAGTTTAATTACAGTATCATTATTCATTCCTGTTTTTAAGTTTAGTCCATTTAGCACCTATGCTGATTTAATAGTTGTAATATATCTATTAACAATTCCTGCAGTGGCACTAATTGTTGGTGGTTCTGCATCAGGTTCACCTTATGCAGGGGTTGGTATATCAAGAGAAATGGTTGCTATAATATCCTATGAACTACCTATGGTAGTATCACTGCTTGCTATAGCTAAAAAGGTAGGATTAGCTTTAAATAATGGGGTAATGACATTTTCATTAGCACAAATAGTTGAATACCAAGCACAAAATGGCCCATTATTTACTAAGATATCTATTATACCAGCTTTTATTGCAATGCTTCTTGTAATTCCTTGTAAAGTAGGAAGCTTGCCATTTGATATTGCAGAAGCAGAAATAGAAATATGTGAAGGACCACTTGTTGAATATAGTGGAGCTCCGCTTGCAATATTTAAACTAAATCATGCTATAAAAATGCTTGTTATGACATCACTTTTTGTAACACTTTTCTTAAGTGGAGCAGGAACTGGTATTTTGGTAGTAGACGCTTTAATACAATTTATATTAATAATTATTGTTATGTTCTTCTCAATTACACTTTTAAAGGCCATAACAGCAAGATTAAGAGTTGAACAAACTTTAAAATTCTATTGGACTTACCCTACAGCCCTTGCATTTTTAAGTTTAATACTTGTTTATTTTGGGTTGTAATTTAGGAGGTGTTTAAATGTTTGAGAAGCTAATAGAGAAGGGACTTGAAAAATCAGCTTGGTTATATCATTTAAATACAGGTTCTTGTAATGGTTGTGATATTGAACTTGTGTCAGTTATAACTCCAAGATATGATGCTGAGAGATTTGGATTTAAAATTGCTGGTTCTCCAAGACACGCAGATATTATAGTGGTTTCAGGGCCAATAACATCTCAATCAAGAGATAGACTTATAAGAACTTTAGCACAGGTTCCAGATCCTAAGGTTGTTGTTTCATTAGGTTCATGCCCAAGATCCTGTAATGTATTTAATGGAAGCTATTGTGTAGAAGGTCCATTAGACAAATATACACCAATTGATGTATCAATTGCTGGTTGTCCTCCAAAACCAGAAGCAATAATGGCAGGACTTGTTAGAGCTGTTGAAATATTAAAGGAAAAAAGGAGGGCAATGAAATGAAATTCCCTTATTTAAAAGAAGCAGTAAAATCATTGTTTTCAAAGCCTTCAACTGAGAATTTTCCAAAGGAAGTAAAGGAAGCTCCAGAGGGCTATAGAGGAAAAATTGCCTTTTATCCTGAAAAATGTGTAAATTGTGGTATGTGTATTAGAGTATGTGCCCCAGGTGCAATTACAAGAACAATTGAGAAGGTTGAAGAAGGAGATAAAATAACATTCCAATTTTATATGGGACAATGTACCTTCTGTCAACTTTGCCAAGACTTCTGTGCGAGAAAAGCAATAGAATTAACAAAGGAATATATAATGATTGCTGAGGATGAGGAAGATTTAATGGTAAGAGGTACTTTTATTAAAAAGGCACCTCCTAAACCACCTGTACCACCAGCAAAACCAGCTACTCCAGCTGCCAATAATGTTGAAGCAAAAAAGGAAGAAGCGAAGTCTGAATAGTTTTTAGGCTGTTGACAAAATAGTCAACAGCCATTTTGTTAAAAAAAGTAATTTAAAAGCGAGAGTACATATTTAGAATTAAAATTAAAATAAAGTTTAAAATAAAAGAGAGAAAGTATTTGAAAATTTCATTATTTTAAGTTAAAATATAAAATGCGACTTTGAAAGGAGGAATAATATGATTACAAAGGAATATGTAGCATCTATAATTGACCACACAATACTAAAGGCTGAAACAACTCCTGAAGATGTAAAAAAGGTATGCAGTGAAGCAAAGGAAAATAATTTTGCTTCTGTATGCATTAATCCTTGCTATGTTAAGCTTGCAGCAGAAGAATTAAAGGGAACAAATGTAAAGGTTTGTACAGTAATTGGTTTTCCATTAGGAGCAAATTCATCAGATGTAAAAGCTTTTGAGACTAAAAAGGCTATAGAAGATGGTGCTCAAGAAGTTGATATGGTTATAAATATAGGAATGTTAAAGGCAAAGGAATATGAATATGTTAAAAAGGATATTGAAGCTGTAGTGAATGCTGCAAAGGGTAAAGCTTTAGTTAAAGTAATAATTGAAACTTGTTTATTAACTGATGAGGAAAAGGAAATAGCATGTAAGCTATCAGTTGAAGCAGGTGCAGATTTTGTGAAAACATCAACAGGATTTAGTAAATGGGGAGCTAAAGAAGAAGACGTAAGATTAATGAGAAGAGTTGTAGGAAGTGAAAAAGGCGTAAAGGCTTCAGGTGGAGTACATAGTTTTGAAGATGCAGTTAGAATGATTGAAGCAGGTGCAAATAGAATAGGTGCCAGCTCATCATTAAAGATAATAGGAAAGTCAAGTGAAGAAAAGGCATATTAATAAATTTTAAATTAAAAGTCCTCTATAGGAAAAATAGAGGACTTTTAATTTTTTTATCCTTAAAATTACAAATTCAGAATATTATATAATAAGTAAGGAGGTGAGCATATGTCACCAGTAAAAAAATTATCTGTAGAAGATTTAACAGTAAAATTTAATCTACCTAAATTTAAGAATACTTCAGAAATAAAACCAGAATACAAATTAATAGATCAAGATAGAGCAATCGATGCAATTAACTTTGCACTTGATATTCAACAGTTTGGCTACAATATATATGTTTGTGGATATGAAGGGATTGGAAAAAGGAGCTATTTAATTGATTTGTTAAAGAAAAGAGCAAAGGATGAAAAAACACCTTCTGATTGGATATATGTATATAACTTTGAGGATGTGTATAAGCCATTGGCTATAGAATTAAAGCCAGGTACAGCAAATATATTAAAAAACGATTTAAATCAATTTGTTGATGAATTATGTGAAGAAATTACAGAATTATTTAGTAGTGAAGAGTATGAGAAGAGAAGAAATGATTTGATAGACTATTATGAAAAAATGATTATAGATTTAGCAGATGAACTAAACGAAAAATCAAAGGAAAAAAAATTGATATTCAAATATACAAATGATGGCTTTGCCTTTATACCTATAAATTGTAATAATAAAGAAATGACTGAACAGGAATATATAGATTTGCCAGATGAAGAGAAAGAACAGATCAATAAAAATGTGAGTGATTTAAGAAATTTAGCATATGAAGTTTTAAGAAAGACAAAAGCTTTGAAAAAAAAAATGAACCAAAAACTTAAAGATTTAGAATTCAGCTTTTTTACATTGTATATAGAGGATAAAATTAGCTCCCTAATAGATAAATACAACTATAACGATAAGTTAGTAAAGTACTTTAATTCATTAAAAAATGATATTATAGATAATTTAGATGTGTTTATTGATATTGAAAATGTGGATAAGGATTTTTTGGAGGCATTTTTATCAAGATATGATGTAAATGTGTTTGTTAATAATTTAGGAGAAGGTGCACCTGTTATTATAGAAGAAACTCCAGAGTATCAGAAATTGATAGGACTAATTGAATATGAAAATAAATCTGGAAATTTAGTAACTGATTTTACAATGATACAACCTGGTAGTCTTCATTATGCAAATGGAGGATATCTTGTTGTTGACGCACGAAAATTGCTTGAAAGCTTTTGGGGGTATGAAGCATTAAAAAGAACTTTAATGTTAGGTAAAATTACAATTGAAAATTTTAAAAATCAACTTGATATAATACCTATTGAAAACTTAAAACCTGAAGCAATTCCTATTAAGACAAAAGTTATTATGATTGGAAGCCCAGAAATATATTATCTTTTATATAATTACGATGAGGATTTTAAAAAACTTTTCAAAATTAAAGCAGAATTTAATAACAAGATAAAAGATAATTATGATAATATAAATTGCTTTTTAAAGTTAATAAAATATTTAATTGATGAAAAAAAGTTTAAGGATATAACCTACGAGGGTGTACAGGAACTTGTTTATTATTCTAAAAAGCTTTCTGAGAATAAAAATTATTTAACGTCAAACATTTCGAATATTTTGGAAATTCTTGAACAAGCTAATCATATAGCAAAGAATAATAAGAGAAAGTTTATAGATCAAGATGACATCAAAGCTGCATTAATAAAGAAGGAGAAAAGGAATTCTCTAATTAGAGATGAAGTTATAGAACTATATGAAAATAATAAATATCTAATAGATGTTAAGGGCTACAAGGTAGGTCAAGTAAATGCATTATCAGTTATTGATTATGGAGATTATGAATTTGGAAGAGTAAATAGAGTTACTGTTAACACTTTTAGTGGAGTAGGTAATATTATTAATATTGATAGAGAGGTTGGTTTAAGTGGAAGTATATTTAATAAAGCTATATTAATTTTAACAGGTTATATAGGTGAACGATTTGGTAAGGTTAATAATTTATCATTTAATGCAAGTATATGTTTTGAACAAATGTATGGTGAAATTGATGGAGATAGTGCTACATTAGCTGAAACTGTAGCCTTAATATCAAGTTTAGCTGAAGTACCAATTAATCAGGGAATTGCAATAACAGGGTCAGTAAATCAAAAAGGTACTGTTCAAGCAGTTGGAGGTGTAAATACAAAAATAAGAGGATATTTTGATATTTGTAGGCTTTATGGATTAGATGGAACACAAGGTGTTATTATACCTGAATCAAATTTAGATGATTTAGTGCTTGATGATGATATAATTGAAGCTGTTAAAGAAAATATGTTTAGTATATATACAGTAACTAACGTTGAAGATTGCTTTGATATAATGCTTGAACCTACATTTAAGAAGGGAAGAAAGAATAAAAATTTTGATTTGATAGAAGAGAAAATTTTAAAAAGAATTGAAAAGTTAAAGGAAATAAAGGAGAAGAGTAAAAAAGAATAGGCTGCAAAGGCAGCCTATTTTTAAACATTGAAACGAAATACAATCACGTCTCCATCTTGCACAACATATTCTTTTCCTTCAAGTCTAATAAGTCCCTTTTCACGTGCAGCAGTTTCTGAACCACTTGAAACTAAATCCTCAAATGAAATTACTTCTGCACGTATAAATCCACGTTCAATATCTGAGTGTATTTTTCCTGCAGCCTGAGGAGCTTTAGTTCCTTTTCTTATTGTCCAAGCTCTAACTTCTTTTGGACCAGCTGTTAAGAAGCTAATTAAACCAAGTAAATCATAGCTGGCTCTAATTAACTTATTTAATCCAGGTTCTTCAAGTCCATAATCACTTAAAAATTCTTGTTTTTCATCATCGGATAGCATTGATATTTCTTCTTCAAGTTTTGCACAAAGAGGTATTACTTGCGAATTTTCAGCTTTTGCATATTCTATTACTTTATTTAATAATCTGTTATTGTCATATCCATTTATTATGTCATCTTCAGATAAATTTGCTACATACAGAACTGGCTTTGAGGTTAGTAAAAAATACTGCTTTAAAAATTCTCTCTCTTCATCAGTCATTTCAATAGTTCTTGCAGGTTTCATTTGTTCAAGATGTGCCTTTAGTCTTTCCATAAAATTGAGCTCCTCTTGAGCTTTTTTATCACCTGATCTTGCTGTTTTTCTTGTCTTATCTATTCTTCTATCAAGAACTTCCATATCAGAAAATATTAGTTCAAGATTTATTGTTTCAATATCTCTAATAGGGTCAACTGACCCTTCAACGTGAACAATGTTTGTATCTTCAAAACATCTAACAACGTGAACTATTGCTTCTACTTCTCTTATATGAGATAAAAACTTGTTACCAAGACCTTCACCTTTGCTTGCACCTCTTACTAAACCTGCTATGTCGTAAAACTCAACTATTGCAGGGGTAACCTTTTCTGGGTTATACATATTTGCAAGCACATCAAGTCTTTTGTCAGGTACAGCAACAACACCAACGTTTGGCTCAATTGTACAGAAGGGATAATTAGCTGATTCGGCACCAGCTTGAGTTATTGCATTAAAAAGAGTACTTTTACCAACATTTGGCAATCCTACAATACCAAGCTTCATATATATCTTCCTTTCTTTGTTTTCTATTAATTACACAAAATAAATTTTAGCAAAAGTAGGCTAATTTTTTCAAGTGTTAAAAAATAAAAGGCTGCTAATGCAGCCTTTGGTGCCGAAGGCGGGGGTCGAACCCGCACGGGTGTTACCCCACCGGATTTTGAGTCCGGCGCGTCTGCCAATTCCACCACTTCGGCAAGAACAATTTGATATTAGCATATTTATATATTTTTGTCAATAGATAAAATTGGTTATATTAATTATAAAAAAAGGCAGAATCATTTACTGCCTTTTTTTATTCTATTTGGTTTTGGTTTTGGACGACCTATAACAGGTTTTTGTTTTTCAATTTTAGCTAATCTTATTAATTCAAAATAAGTTAAGAAAAACACAACAAATAAAGTTGTTTGAAGAAGTTGTAGAGTAATTGATTTTATGTAATATGCTTTAAAAATAAATGGGAAAAATAATGTAAATCCAATCAATAGAAAAAGTAACCATTTTTTACCCTTAAAAAAATTAATTAAGTAGGGCTTTGACACATTAAAAATTGATAACGAAATTATAGTTAAAACAATAATTAAAAATATTTGATATAAAATCTGCATCTATAAATACCTCCCTTTCAATTATATTATATCAATATTTAAAAATATTTCTATAGCTAATAACTAATTGAAGAATATTTAATATAGTGTTATTATATTAAAAAAAGAAAATGGAGTGTGAATAGTAGATATGAGTAATAAACTGCTAATAATAGATGGTAATAGCTTAATGAATAGAGTTTTTTATGCGTTACCACCAATGAACAATAGCGAAGGGAAACATACTAATGCGGTCTATGGATTATCGGTAATTCTTTTAAAAATTATAAAAGATTTAAAACCTAATTATATTGCAGCAGCTTTTGATAAGAAGGCTCCAACTTTTAGGCATATTGAATATGAGGAATACAAAGCAGGTAGAAAAAAAATGCCTGATGAGCTTGCAGAACAATTTCCAATAGCAAAGGAATTGTTAAGAGCCTTTAATATAGGGATATATGAGATAGAAGGATATGAAGCCGATGATATTATTGGAACAATGAGTAGTAAATTTGAACAGGATGGTTTTGAAATATATATATTAACTGGGGATAGGGATTCTCTACAGTTAGTTTCAAATTCTACAAAGGTATTAATAACTAAAAAAGGCATTACTGATTTGGAAGTATATGATATAGAGGCTATTAGAGAAAAATATGGTTTTGATCCTATTAAAATAATTGATTTAAAGGGTTTAATGGGTGATACTTCAGATAATATACCTGGTGTACCTGGTATAGGTGAAAAAACTGCAATAAAATTATTAAGCGAATTTGGAAGTATTGAAAATATATATGAAAATATAGATAAAATAACGGCTAAAAAAGTAAAAGAAAATTTAATAAATAATAGAGAACAAGCTTTCTTGAGCAAAAAGTTGGCAACTATTAATAAAAATGTACCTATAAGTTTCAATCTTAATGAAATGAATATAGAAAACTATGATTATCAAAAAGTTATGGCTATATTTGAAGAATTGGATTTTAAGAGTTTAATTAATAAGATACCAAATGTTGAAGAACAAAAAAAGGAGGAAGTTAAAAAAGTTGAGCTAAATTTTAATATCGATGAATTAAAACTATTTTTAAAAAACAAAGGTGAAATTTATTTTTATTACATAAAAGAAGAGGATACATTAGTATTTGAAAATGGTTATGCAGTAAAAGGAAATCGTTTATGGGAATTTAAGACGTTATTTGAGGATAAAAATATTGAGAAAAATACATATGATGCAAAGGCATTATATAATAGGCTTATGGCCTATGGCATAAAGCTAAGGGGGCTTAAAAATGATTTAGGAATAATTTTATATCTTTTAAACCCATCAGATGATTTCTCATCAAATAATAAGGTAATTGCCAATATATTGAGGTTGAATGAAAATCAATTAACAAATGAGCATATACCAATTTTTATTGGTTTTATGAAGAATATAATTGAAGAAAAGCTAAAATTAATAAAGGAGTACTCCCTTGAAAAACTGTTATATGAGATAGAAATTCCATTGATTGAAGTTTTAGCATCAATGGAACATTATGGATTTAAGATAAACAAGGAAGTATTAAAAGATATAGGGTTTAAACTATCAGAAGAAATAGATAAATTGACTTCAGAGATTTATGACATAGCTGGTGAAGAATTTAATATTAATTCACCAAAGCAATTAGGGGTTATTTTATTTGAAAAATTAAATTTACCAGTTATTAAAAAGACAAAAACAGGATACTCAACCAATGCTGAAGTACTTGAAGAATTAAGGGATAAACACGAAATTGTATCAAAGATTATAACATATAGACAACTTGTAAAACTTAAGACAACATATATCGATGGATTAATGAATGCAGTACAAGCAGATGGAAAGATTCATTCGAATTTTAATCAGATGATAACTGCTACAGGAAGAATATCAAGTACTGAGCCTAATCTTCAAAACATACCTATAAAATTAGAACAGGGAAGAGAAATTAGACGTGCCTTCGAACCTGAAAATAATAATTATGTAATTTTAACAGCTGATTATTCTCAAATAGAATTGAGATTGCTTGCACATATTTCAGGTGATGAAAATTTAATTGAGTCCTTTAAAAATGGTGAGGATATACATAAAAGAACAGCATCAGAGGTCTTTAATATACCAATTGATGAAGTTACAGCAATACAAAGAAGTAGAGCAAAAGCTATCAATTTTGGCATAGTGTATGGATTAAGTGATTTTGGATTGGCACAGGATTTAAAAATTACAAGAAAGGAAGCAAAGGAATATATAGAAAATTATTTTGCAAGATATACTGGAGTTAGAAAATATCTTGGTGATGTAATAAAAAGAGCAAAAGAAAATGGGTATGTAAAGACAATATTTAATAGAATAAGGTTTATACCTGAAATTAATTCATCAAACAGAAATATAAGGATGCTTGGAGAAAGACTAGCAATGAATACTCCAATACAGGGTTCAGCAGCTGATATAATTAAAATTGCAATGGTAAATGTTTATAGAAAGTTAGAAGAATTGGGATTAAAATCAAGAATTATTTTACAAGTTCACGATGAATTGGTTTTAGAAGTTCATAAAGAAGAAATAGAAGAAGTGGAGAAAATAGTGAAATTTGAAATGGAGAATTGTGTTGAGTTAAAGGTTCCACTAATTGTAGATATAAAATGGGCAAATAACTGGTACGAAGCTAAGTAGGTGATTTTATGAAAATAATTGGATTAACTGGAGGAATTGCCTCTGGTAAATCTACAGTTTCTAATTACTTAATTTTAAAGGGATTAGATGTTATAGATGCAGATTTAATTTCAAGAGAGATTTATCAGATTGGGGAAAAAGCATATAAAATTGTAGTAGATGTGTTTGGTAAAGGTATCCTAAATGAAGATTTAACAATCAATAGGAAAAAACTTGGACAAATTGTATTTAGTAATAATGAACAATTGAAAAAATTAAATGAGATTACTCATCCGATTATTTTTGAAAAAATTAAAAAAAGAGTATATGAAATTAATAAAATGAACAAAAGAGTATGTATAATCGACGCAGCACTTTTGTTTGAAAGTAATTGGTATAATATATGCGATATTAAATGGCTTGTTTATGTTGATAAAATAACACAAATTAAAAGGCTAATTGAAAGAGATAAAATAAGTGAAGAGGATGCAGTTAAGAGGATAAGTGTCCAAATGCCTATTGAGGAAAAAATAAAATTGGCGGATTTTATAATTAATAATTCAGGAGATTTAAGATATACTTATGAGCAAGTAGACATATTATTAAACATAGCACTTAATGGAGGAAGTAATGAATAAAGTTTTAAGGCTTTTATGCTTAATATTAATTGTATTGATGGCAATAAACCATAAAGCGATTTTAAGAAGTATTTTTCCTTTAAAGTATAATAATCTGGTTTATAAGTATTCCAAACAATATAATATCGATTCAATGTTGGTTTTTGCAGTAATTAAAGCAGAAAGCAACTTTAATGAAAATGCAGTATCCAAAAAAGGAGCTGTTGGGCTTATGCAAATTACTCCAAAAACAGGGGAGTATATTGCTGATTTAATCGATGATAAAACTTATGAGAGTGAAAAATTATTTGAGCCAGAATTCAACATAAAATATGGATGTTTTTATTTGAGGAGAATGATAAATCAATATGATGGGAATATAGAGCTTGCACTTATGGCATATAATGCAGGCTCTACAAATGTTAACCGATGGATTCAGATGTTTGGAAAAGATTTTGATGTTGATTTAATTCCGTTTAATGAAACAAAAAATTATGTAAAAAAAATAAAAAAATACTATAAATTATATCAATATATTTATACGGATATTGACATTTAGTTATTAAAATGTTAATATAAATGTGTAAGCGGAGATGGCGGAATCGGCAGACGCGCACGTTTGAGGGGCGTGTGGGTATCCCGTGCGGGTTCAAGTCCCGCTCTCCGCACCAATGGTGATAAAAAAGGCCTTTGTCAAAGGGCCTTTTATTTTTGGCTCTTTGTCAATTGTTGGGGCGGGTATTCGATTAGAATGCCTGTCCTTTCTTGTTTGAAAATTATTTAAGAAAGAAGGCTGTATTTTGGAGTGTATCCTTTAAAAATTGTAAAATAAAAAACTAATGCAATTTGGAATTTAAAATTGGTTATTATAATTTTTTAACTATAAAAAACATAATGTTTGTTGTTAAAAACATAGAAGGAATTTTTATTTTTTTGAAGAATTAATAAAATATAAATTATTTTTAGGTGATAATATGATACCAATTTTAATAAATGAGGGAGAATTAACCATAAAATCAATAAACAAAAAGGACTTAAATAGTATATACAATTTTTTAAAAGAACTAAACGGTAAGCATAAATTGTATTACGACAATGATTTGAGTTTTGATTATATTAAAAAAAGGTATATTGAGACTCTAATAAATTCTATGGAATATTTTTGTGGTATATACAGCCAAAATGAGTTAATTGGTATTTTAAAGGGGAGATTAGAAGTAAAGGGAGAACTGGAATCTTGGCTAATGGCTCTTTATTTAAAGAAAAATTTATTACAAAAAGAAGAAGGAAATTTGATATTAAAAAATTTTGAAGAATACTTATACCACGTGTATAATGTTAGGGTTTTTAATGTAATTGTAAATGATAGGTGTGAATGTGATGAATTCTGGGAAAAAAATGGATATAATTTCAATCGAAAATTAAATTATCAAGATAGAGTATTTAATTCATATATATATACAAAAAGAAGGGGAGGATAATATGGATTATAATACTAATTGGTATTATGATAAAAAAATTGAAAGGACAAAAAAAGCACTGGAGAAAAATAACTATGAAGTATATGTTGTAGATAATGTTGAAGAAATGAAGGAGAAGGTTTTAGAATTAATACAAGATAAAAGCAAAGTGTCCTTTGGTGGTTCAATGACTTTAGTTAATTCAGGGATATTAGAGGATTTAAGGAAAAAGGATATAGTATTTTTAGATAGATATAAAGAAGGTTTAACAGGAGATGAGATAGGTAATTTATATAGAGAAACTTTTTTTGCTGATTATTACATAACAAGCAGCAATGCTGTAACTGAAAATGGGGAGTTAGTTAATCTTGATGGAACAGGCAATAGAGTTGCAGCTATGATTTTTGGACCTAAGAAGGTTATAGTTTTAGTAGGTAAGAATAAAATTGTCAAGGATTTAGATGAGGCATATGATAGAGTGAGAAACTATGCTTCTCCTATTAATGCAAAAAGGTTAAATAGGCGAACCCCTTGTTGTGAAACCGGATATTGTATGGATTGTAATTCAAGCGATAGAATATGTAATCATTATGTGGTTACCTATAGACAAAATATAAAGGGAAGAGGAATAGTAATAATTGTTAAAGAAGATTTAGGTTACTAATGTTGAAGTTTTAATTTTTTTATAGTATAATATTTATTGTATAAATTATTAATTGCCGAATCTCCATTGGAGTACGGAGGAACCAATAATTGGGGTGAAGCTATTTATTAGCGGGGATACCTTCTCCCTAACCCGTCAGCTAACTCCGGAGGCGAAGAAGGGATGGTGTATTGGATGTTAAACAAAAAAATGCTGTCAGTAACTTTATCATTAACGTTGATATTGGCCTCAGCTTTAAATGTTGATGTACAAGCAGCAAAAACAACAAAGCAAAATAAAAGGGTTGTTGTGCAAAAGAAAACTAATAAGAAGGTAAGTGTAAAAAATAATAAAAAGACAATTAAAAGAACTGCATCAAGGGGTAGAATATATTCAAGAGGTTCAGGAGCAGTGCTTGCTGTAGGAAATCTCGAGGAAGTTGAGGACATTGCAAAGTCATTGCTTGGAGTAAGGTATGTTTATGGTGGAACATCAACAAGTGGATTAGACTGTTCAGGTTTTGTGCAGTATGTTTATAAACAGCTGGGGGTAATTTTACCAAGAACAGCGAGTCAGCAGGCAAGAGTAGGATTAGCTGTGTCAAAGGATAATCTTAGAAAAGGTGACCTTGTGTTTTTTGAAACAGTAAGTTCGGGCATCTCTCACGTTGGAATTTATTTAGGTGATGGAAAGTTCATACATGCATCATCAACTAAAAAAGGTGTTACCATATCATCATTAGATTCAGGATATTATAGCGAAAGATATAGAGGAGCAGTTAGAATTTTAAAATAAAGCCTATTAAAGGCTTTATTTTTTTGGCTCTTTGTCAATTGTTGGGGCGGGTATTCAATTAGAATGCCTGTCCTTTCTTGTTTGAGAGTGATTTTATAAAGATAGGTTGGATGGGGGAGAGTCCCCTGCAAAAAATTGCAGGACAAAAAGACCAACGGGAGTTGGTTTTCTAAAATTTGGTATTATAATTTACTTTAATTACAGCAATGAAGAATTCTATTTCTAAACCTATCAAAGTTTTTAAAGCCGAAGGCATTTCTTTTAATAACTTTAATTTTGTTATTAAAGCCTTCAGTACAAGCA
>NZ_AXAA01000063.1:0-2884 GCF_000472625.1 Caloramator sp. ALD01 | reverse complement strand
CAAACCATCAGCCGCCGAGCCACCAACCAGCGGGCGTCTTTTTCCGTAATTTCTAACCCATAATCCATCTCCTCCATGGCTATTGTCTACTGGAAATAAAGCATAATATTTTAATATATTAGGAATTGTAACTCCTGATGCTGCAGTTAAAGTTTCGAAAGTGCAATATGAATATCCATAATTTGCGTCTCCGCCGGGCGGATACATTATATTATTAATTGCAGTATTAATTTGAGGGTCTCCACCCACATCGTTTAATGTTGTATTTGTATTACCTGGGGAAGTATTATCAAACTTTAAAGTCCCGGCTGTTCCAGGTACAACAAAACTACCATCTTGAAGTATAGCTTTCCAAAGATTTGATGTATCACTTTGGTCAACGGTATTATCTGCAGCGTCATTGTTAGGTATTATTTGTATTTCGCCATCAACAAGTCTCATTCCGCCAACTCTTTCCCATACATTGCCGTTTACATCTGCAAGTCCAAACGGTGTCCCATCATGATACCAAGAGAAAGGTCCTGTTCCTGTTGCTGTCCTGCCTATTTTTGTTGAATCTGCATGATATGATGGTGTTCCTATTTCAGAAGATATACTCACATCTTTGCCATAGTTATTATTCCCTCTTGGATAAAACCCTTGAGCTTTACAAAGAAGCGCTACAAGCGCATGCTCCGATAACGTTTGAAGATGAAATCCAACCCCCATTTGTTTGTGCCTTGTGAGTTCACTATCAAAAGTTTCACTGTTTCCTGGGTCCATTCCTCTTAAGGATACTACCCTTGCACTTGCTCCCGTTCCAACATATGCACTTTTATATTTTGCTATCCATATTTCAGGCTTTATCTTCCCATTTACAATAAATGCAGGATGAACTTGGTCTGGCCATGAACTATTTAGTTGTTTTAATGTTATTGCCGGGAACCTTACCATTACAGCAGGATAACCGCCATCACCAAACATAACTGTATTTCTTCCAAGGCTTGCTTCTTCTATTCTTTTTTGCCAATCTTTTTGCTCTGTTGAATCTGATATAGGACCACTATAAACAAACCTGTCTCTTAAATTTCTTTCTACTTTTAAAAGCTCATTTGCAAGCTTAGCTTGAGTATAATCCATAGTATATTTCATATTAATTCTCCTCCTTCAGGAAGTTGTATATTAACAGGAAACTTATCAGCAAAATTTATTCTTAAGTCTTTTTCAAATACCGGAAGATATTTTAAAGCATCTTCTTGATTTCCTTTTATTCGTGTTTCCCCTTGAAGTTCTACACCTTCATCAGAAAAGTCTACATGAAGCATTACTTCGTTTTCATTCACATTTTCAATATTGTATTTCATAATATCCCTCCTAATATTCAAACACAGAAATTTGAACTTGTGCACCTTCTGAAATTGCATAAATTGGGACATATATCGAAGGGTCAAATTGAAGTTCTACAATAGCTCCTGGTTCAACCGGGAATCCATTTTGTTGAGTTACAGATGATGAACCAATTCTAACTCTTAGAACTGCATCTTCATTTTTTATAACCATCTTCCTTCTATTTGCCTTCGCTGATGCTCCTGCAAAAATTTCTGCTGCAGTTGACGTAACTGTTTTTACTCCTGTTACAGGTGTAGAAGTAATTGTTTCAACTGATATTGCTGTTACAGTTCCTATATTGACATTTGCATTTATTGCTCCATTATTCCCAATCAAGACTTCATATTGTTCTGTTCCTGGATTATAATATTGTGGCACTACAATTCCATTTGCATCTCTTTTTAAATTAGCAGTTTGATATGACATATGTCATCCCTCCTATATCCATCTCCAATTTGGAATTATTTCAATTCTATAGATTTTTCCTTCCCACGATATTGAGTTATCATCTGGCTTTAAAGTGGGAAATTCTCCTATCATACAATTATTTTTTAATTCATTTCCTTTATAGCAGTCGAATAATTCACTATCTACAGTTATTGAATTAACAACATCAATTAATTGTATAATATTATCATTTATATTTAATGTTATATTACCTTGCCCATAAACTGTTATTCTGGGCTGGCTTTCTATATTGCCAGGGTTGTTTATATTACCTGGTGCTGTTAGGGTTATTAAATTATTATTTACTGCATATGCAAAAGGTTGGCAATCAAACAAAACAATAAACTGTCCTAATTTTTGCAATGCTATTTCTATATTAAAAGCACTGTAAACTGTAGCTTTATAATATTTATCTGGTTCATCGCTAAAAATTAAATTCCCTTCACCACTTAACCATTCTTTAATTTGCCTTATATTTTGAATATAATTGTCTGTACTAAAAAAGAATTCAACAGGTATTGTAAAGCCTTTTCGTGTATTATCTGAATATATTAAATATCCATCTCTACCTGGTATCTCAATTTTTATATTTTTTGTTTCTGCCTGGCAAATAGGAGGTCTTTTTCGTACTTTCAGTCCAAATGTCGAACTGTCTATTCCTTTAAAATTTACTGAGAACAAACTATTCACCTCCCATTGCTATAGCTGCCTTTTTTCTATAGTATTCAAATTCATACATAAGCTTTTCTATATCTTTTTCTCCGTAATTATAAAAATTTTCTATTTTAAATAAGGATTGAAGGCCTGAATTATTATTATCTATACGCTTGTGTTCTGCTTTTGGGCTAATCAATATATCTATATTTTTTATATTTGGTATAGCACTTTTTGCCAAATCATTTGCTGATGTATTAACTATTTTTTTGGTATCTTTAATACCTATAGCCATTCCTTCACCTATATAATTACCAAGTTGCATAAATACTCTTGAAGGCGAACGTATACCTAAAAAGTTTTTTACTTTATTTACTGCACTACTGGCTACTCCTAATATTGCATCCTTTACAGC
>NZ_AXAA01000062.1:0-3039 GCF_000472625.1 Caloramator sp. ALD01 | reverse complement strand
TAGCTTCTTATTTGGTACGTTCGCTCTCGCTGTTCAGTTTTCAAGGACCGTTGACGCTTATTTATCTTATCACGTCTTTTTTATTATGTCAACTACTTTTTTGTTTTTTATTTCGCCGCCCTTGCGACGACTTTTATATATTAACACGCGATTTATAAATCTAATAAAGAAAAAGAGAAGAAATTTTAAATTTATATCATTATTTCTTCTCTTTTTATCATATTACTTACTTTTTCTTATTTCAACACTCCAGGTTGTGTTGTAATTCCTCTAAAATATTAGGTTCAACGTGTACCATACAGTGTTTTATGTTTTCAATACTGTTCTCTAAAACGTCGTGAACATCCTCTGCTATTTGGTGTCCATCCCTAACCGTTAAGTTTTCATCTACTAAAATTTCTAAATCAACATATATTCTATGCCCAAAGATTCTTGTTTTTAGATTTTTAATTCCCTCTACTCCAGCAACAGATAAAGTCAATTCTCTTATTCTTTTACAAGTCTCTTTATCTGCTGACTCATCAACTAATTCTTTAGTTGCCTTTACATAAAACTCTACGCCAACCTTAATAATGAAAAAGCTCACAATAAGTGCAGCTAACGGATCAAAAAAACTATATCCCATTCTTGCTGCAAATATACCAATAAATGTTCCAACTGAAGAGAAGGCATCTGAACGGTGATGCCAAGCATCAGCCTCCATAGATAAGCTCTTTATTTTTTTTGCAACTATAATCGTATACCAATACATACCTTCCTTAACTACTATTGATAGTAACGCTGCAATTAGAGCAATTTTACCAGGTGTAGCTATATCACCTGAAATTAGTTTTGCTATACCTTCATAGCCAATCATAAATCCAGTTATTATTAATATAATACTAATTATCTTAGCAAATACCGGTTCAAATTTTTCGTGTCCATAAGGATGTTCATCATCCTCCTGCCTTGATGAAATTTTAAGACCTAATATTACAACAAATGTAGCTAAAATATCCGATAAAGTATGCACACCGTCGGCTAACATTGCTCCACTCTTACCTACTATACCTGCAACTATTTTAAATATACATAAAAAAGTATTTATTGCTATTGTAATCCAAGATACTTGCGTACCTATTTTTTCTCTTTCCATTTATTTCACTTCCTTTTCAATTGAAATAAGTTACATAATAAATTTTATGCTCTAAATAATGAAATATCAACTTAAATAAATGAAATTAATTATTTTCAATTGATAATAGTTTTAATTATTAATGCCATTTAATCAACTTTTTAGTAGATATTGCTTCGCCTTATATTTTCCCTTAATATACTACTCAAAACTTTATATTAGGGTACAATATTTTTAACAATTCCTTGATACAAGCCATCTGCTTCTAATAACAGATAATAAAAAAATACTAATGTATAAAAAATTAACTATCTAAGCTTAGTAGAACAAACCCTTGAGTGTAAATAAATTTACCCAGCAGCATTGATGACACTCCTGTATATGATAGAAACTCATCAAGGTAGAATAAAAAACTGAGATACTTTAAACATCATACAAAATAGAAATAACAATACTATAAATACAAAAAAGCCCCAATAAAGGATTTCCAGATTAATTAACAGTCTTTAAAATGCATACCTTTAAATCCTTTATATGGGGCTAATCAATCTTTATTTTTAATTGTTTATATATAAACTAATTAAGTTAAATCTTTTAGAGTATCCAAATCCATTATTGTAAGTTCCTTACCATCTATATCAATTATTCCTTCGCTTTTGAACTTAAAGAGTGATCTTGTTAATGTTTCTCGTGTTAGTCCAACCATATTTGCCATATCCATTCTTGAAATGTCTAACTGAATTTTTGCACCTTCCTTTATCTCTACACCTTTAATTTTAAAAAGATGCATTATTAATGTGGCAGTTTTTTGAGTTGAATCCTTTAGAGAAAGATTTTCAATCTGAACTGCAACCATCCTTAATCTTTTTGCCATAATCTTTACAAGTTCAACTGCTATCTTTGGATGCTTTTCAAGAACTTCTTCAAGTTTTTTATTATCTATTACATATACAATAGTATCCTCAATGGCATCGGCACTTGCTGGATATGGACAAACTTCAAATATACAAGATTCTGCAAACACTTCTCCGTCAGTCATAATATGAATTATATGTTCTTTCCCATCTTGACTTGTTTTATATATCTTTACTTTTCCTTTTTTAACTACATAAACAGCCTGTGCCTTTTCCCCTTCCACAAATATGTTGCATCCCTTTTTATATTCTCTTTCTACTAAAATTTTTGATAGTGTTTTTAGACTCTCATCATCAAGAGTAGAAAAGAATTTCAATTTTTTTAAGATTTGTTCCATATCTTTGCCTCCAAAACTATTGTATTAAAGTATTATTTGTTGCTTTTTCTATCAACAACATTTTATATTTACACGAGCATTCTTCCGTAGAAAGAATGGTTACAATATCCCCAGTTTGAAAAATTATATCTCCATTTAGAATTATATCTTTTTCTCTTATTTTAACCGCCATAATTTGGTTCAGACTTAACAAACCTATCTATTATATATAAGTTAATTATAACTATTAATAAAATAATTATCATTATATATCTCTTTTCATTATATTTATGTAGTGCATATCCACGTATTAAATCAGCTTTCATTATCATTATTCTATATGCTATAACAAACTGTGTACTATACCTAAAAGTATACTATTTATTATTAACTTATTTTTTAACGTATTTGTCCTTAATAATAAATTTTTAATTCCTTCATTCTTCTTTTATATTCCTCCATTTTAGATGTTCTAATATTTTATTTTAACATATTTATATTAGGAAATAAACTTATGTGAAAACAAGCAATAAAAAAGAGGCCGCTTTTGCAACCTCCTACATTCAAAGTGGCTCCACGGAGAGGACTCGAACCTCCAACCCTTCGGTTAACAGCCGAATGCTCCACCATTGAGCTACCGTGGAATATTTTGTTTTATCCGGCAACGACCTACTCTCCCACACCGAATTGGTGC
>NZ_AXAA01000061.1:0-3083 GCF_000472625.1 Caloramator sp. ALD01 | reverse complement strand
CTGGCCACCAATTTTATATGCGGGAATAGCTCAGTTGGTAGAGCGTCACCTTGCCAAGGTGAATGCCGCGGGTTCGAGTCCCGTTTCCCGCTCCAAATAAAAACACCTGGTTGATTACTTCAACCAGGTGTTTTTATTTGGCTCTTTGTCAATAGTTGGGGCGGGTATTCGATTAGAATGACTGTCCTTTTTATTTTATAGTGATTTTAGAAGAATAGATTACATATGGATGATTTAAAGTATAATATTTTCAACTTAAATAGAAAATTTTTATACTAAATATATGTTTACTTTCTCTTAGCATAGTTACTTATTCAATAGATACTAATTGTTAAGTTATAATTGTATATGTATAATTATATTAAATAGTAACAAATAATGATTAGTATAGATAACTTAAATAATTAGTTGTTTCATATGGAGGTAAAATTATGCATAAAAATTTAGGAGCTATTGTTGGTCTATATCCTACTCCTGTAACAATAGTAGGAACGGAGATAAATGGTAGGGTTAATTGGATTAATATTGCACATATAGGCATAATAGGTGTAGATAAAATGCTTATAAGCATGAATAAAATTCATTATAGCAATGAGGGAATAAAACAAAATAAAACACTATCCATAAATATTATAAGTGAAGATATGCTTATAGAGGCTGACTACGTGGGCATTGTTTCAGGAGCTAAAGTCAGCAAAGAAGATGTTTTTAAATATTTTAAAGGTGAGTTAGAGGGAGCGCCTTTAATAGAAAGTGCTCCAGTTTGTATGGAATGTGAAGTTGTAGATAATTATGAAACAAATACACATGATAATTTTATTGTAAAGCCTGTCAATACATATGTTAAAGAAGAAGTACTAAATGAAAAAGGAAAAATTGATTATACAAAGGTTAAACCGGTTTTATTTGAAATGCCAAATAGACAATATCTCAATATAGGTAGTGTCATAGGAAAGTGCTGGAAAGAGGGAGAAAAATATAAAAAGTAATTTAAAAGGAGGGCATAAAGTGGAAATTATATTTAATAGAAGAAGTATAAGAAAATATGAAGATAGGGAAGTTGAAAATGAAAAAATAGAAAAACTTCTTAGGGCTGCTATGCAGGCACCATCTGCAGGAAACCAAAGACCTTGGGAGTTTATAGTTGTAAAGAATAAAGATACATTAAAAAAGCTTTCTGAAGTAAGTCCATATTCAAAGATGGTTGCAAATGCTAATGTGGCAATTGTTCTATTATCAAATAAAGAATATATGAAATATCCTGAGTATTGGCAACAGGATATGGCAGCAGCAACGCAAAACCTGCTTTTAGAAGCTACATATTTAGGACTTGGAGCTGTTTGGCTTGGTATTGCTCCTTTAAAGTAAAGAATGGAATATGTAAAGGAAGTATTCAATCTACCTGAAAATATAGATGCATTTGCAATAGTACCCGTTGGATATCCAATTGAGGAAAATAAGTATATAGATAGATATGATGAAAATAGGGTTAAATTTGAAAAATATTAAAAGTGGCATTATGCCACTTTTTATATTATAAACCAAAATATTATAGTAAATAATGCAAGTAAACTAAAGTTATATACTGTAAATCTTTTTAAATAAACTTTTTTATTTTGCTTATACTCATTTGCATAAAATTTATAGGATATAACGCTGGCAAGAGATGCTATTAATGTTCCCATTCCTCCAATATCAACACCTAAAAGTAATTCCTTATAGTTGCTACTAAATCCAGAAAGAAGTATAGCACAAGGAACATTGCTAATAAATTGGCTTAAAGTAATTGATGATATAAATGTAGATTTTGGTTTATTTAAAATTTTTATAAATAAGTTTCTAACAATTTCAATATTAGAAAGATTGCCTATAAATATAAAGAAGAAAACAAAAGTTAATAATAGAGCATAATCTACTTCTTTAAAAAGTTTTTTATCTAAAGTAAAAGTTATAATAACTGTTATTAAAAAGGCAAAATAGTAGTTTATTATATTAAAGATTGATAAAAGAACTATAATAAATAAAAGAACAAAAATAAATGTTATTTTTTTATTTTTAATCTCCACTTTTTCTATATGAAAACATATATCTTTATTAGGAATAGATAGATTTAATAGTACTAAAACAAATAGACCTAATATAACAAAAGGCAGCATTATTTTTAAAAATGTAGTTAAATTTAAATTATACTTTGAATATATAAAGAGGTTTTGGGGATTCCCCATAGGAGTTAAACTACTTCCGATGTTGGCAGATAAAGTTTGAAGAACAATTATCTCCATAGGATTTATTTTAGATTTTTTAGCAATTATAAGGGCAAGTGGAACGAATGTTATAAGAGCAACATCATTTGTTATTAACATAGAAAATAAAAATGTAATCAAAATAAGCACTAAAGAAACCTTTCTTTCATTTTTAAACTTGTCTAAAATTCTGATAGAAATCATCTCCAATAATTTTTGTTTTTCAAAGCATTCAATAACAATCATAAGATTAAATAATGAAATCAAAACCTTAAAGTCTATGTAGTGTAATTTAGGTGTATTAAAAAGAGAGGTAACTATAGCAAGAATTAAAGAGATAGAAAATACAATGTCCTCTTTAGTTTTGTTTATAAATTGCCTAATCAAAATAAAGCCTCCTTATAATTACAATTAATTTATTTAATTTGAGATATGAATTTAAATTTGTTTTATACAATAAATAAAATATAGACCAATAATAATTATATAACTTTAAAATAACAAATCATAGATCAAATTTATTTATTACAACATATCCGTGCGTATTGAATTATAAAATTTAGAGGAATAAAGAGATAATAAAAGAATTCATAATATAGTTTACTATAATAATGAATATCGAATATGATGTTTTTCTATAAAGATGGTATTATACAAAAGTCGCCGCGAGATGGCGACGAAAGATGACGAAAAATGTAGTTGACATTATAAGTTGAATGTGTTAATATTAATTAATGCTAAGGATAACGGTCCTTGAAAACTGAACAGCGAGAGCGAACGTACCAAATAAGAAGCTAGGTTATAACATGAGAGTTTGATCCTGGCTCAGGACGAACGCTG
>NZ_AXAA01000060.1:0-3158 GCF_000472625.1 Caloramator sp. ALD01 | reverse complement strand
CTTACCACCCTAAAAATTTTCAAGTGCGAAATCTCTGATAATATAGCTCCCCTATTGTTGATATATAAGCTTTAGTATCTTATCCCACGCCTCTTTATATTTTACTCTTCCCTCAAGCATATCATATAAAACCTTAGACAACACATCAAGCATATTGGTTGGAATGTTATCCATAAACACAACACTATTTTTATCAGTAGCATTTAGATGATTTAAAAGCTTATCCTGAAGTTCATTATCATTGCTATTTGCACTTTTTAGTGGTGATATGTAGTTTGCCTCAACAAACTTCTTTTGGGCCTCCTCTGAAAGTAAAAATTCTATAAATGCCTGTGCATCCTTAGCATTTTTGCTCTTTTGGGATATTGCTATTGTTTGTCCTCCTGCACCTGCAAACATCGAAACTGGTTCATCAACAAATTTTAATGGTTCTGTAAAAACTGAATAATTGAAGTTTGTAGGCTTTATTTCATCTATTAGCTTTGCTGCCCAAGCACCAGCTGGAAGAATAGCAACCTTCCCCTTTATAAAATCATCAACACTTTGCCTGTAGTTTATATCGACACTTCCTTTAGAAAGTGCATTTGTATTTAACTTTTCAAATATTTCAAAGGACTTATCTATTCCCTTTAATGTAAGGTATCCATTTTTATCTGAATTATATTTTGATGCTACCTCTATTGAGCCTGTAGTTTGGGCATTGATTTGGCTAAATAAAATAGCAAGTGTCCAATTATCAAGGGCACCAACCTCCATTGGTGTAAATCCAAGAGACTTTAATTTTCTACATACGTCAAATAGTTCCTTCAATGTCTTTGGTTCCTGCAATTTGTATTTTTTAAACATATCAACATTATAGAAAAACTCTATAGTAAGTGGCATATCATTATATCCATATATCTTGTCGTTATACAGCCCATATGCTAAAGATACATCATAAACCTTTTTATCTAATTCTTTTTCAGTAAAAAATTGTGTTAAATCTGTAAGCATTCCTGCCTTTGCATATTCTATAATCTGTTGCCTTTTTAATCCTATTAAATCAACTTCACCCTTTGATATATCGCTTTTTATTTTATTTTCATCTCCATAGTCTGTTATAAGCTCTATCTTTACCTTATCATTTTTCTTTTGGTATTCCTCTATTATTTTTTTATAAACCTCAATTATTTTTTCCTCACTCTTTGCACTATAAAATGTTGCAAATTTTATTGTAGTTTTTTCCTCCTTTTTATCCTTTCCCATAAGACCACAACCTGAGGTTGAAAATAACATTAAAATACCTAAAATAAACGATATTATTCTTTTCATCCTTTCGCCTCCTACTTATCTATGTTTAAATTTTAGTCAGCACAACATACATTATACAACTATTTGTATTAGATTTCCACAATAACAAAATTATTATTATTAGTATTTTACCACAAATATTTTTTTATATTACAACATATATATTAGTGGGAGGTGATTATATGAAATTAAGAATCTACGTAATAAAAAGAAAGCATTTAATCTGGGCTGCAATTATACTGGCTGTGATAATTATAGCGGCAATTATAATTGCATCAAGAGGTACAAATGAAACTATAAATAACATCGGTTCACAATATACAATTAAAGATGATATAAATAACGACGGAAAAATCGACAGCATAATAATTAATGTTGACAAAAAGACAAATGAATATAATGTAAGTGTTGCAATGAGCGATGGGAAAGGCTATATAATTGAAGCAGACAAAACTATAAAGACGCTCGGTTACTATTCTGAAGATTGGCCAATGCATATAACTGTAGACGATATCGATAATGACAAGATTAAAGAAATTGTAATCCAATCTAAGGATAAAACAGGCTCAATCTTAGGAATGTATAAATTTAATAATGACAAGTTTGAAAAGATGGCTTCAGGGAGATATTCAATATATGGATTAATTAAACACCCTGCTTCATCCAATAACTTCGTACTCTTAGGTACAAGAAATAATAATGGTATGAATTATAATTTATTTATTGCAAAGGAAGGAAAACTAGCTCCTGTACTTAGCACGCTAAATAATCTAACACTCGGAAAAGACACTATAGCATCCTTTATAGAATATGTAGAAAAGAAGGAGGTAGAAGCATTCAATCAAATTATAGACAACAAATTAACTTCAACTATTCAAAGCGGAAACTTTGAAGATGCAAAGCTATCAGAAGTTAAATACAACAAAGATGGTATGCCAACAGAAATAACTTATCTTGTAAGAACAAGTGTACAATCAAAGTCTGGAAATGAAGCTCTTGTTTATAAAGTTAGATTATCCCTATCTAAGGTAGAAGAAAAAGTACCAAAATATACTATTACAGATTTAAATATAGTTAAATAATATTTGTAAAGACTGCAAATACTATCTATGGAGGTAAGATATATGAAAAAAGTATTTGCAGTCCTTTTAATTTTCCTTTTTTTATCTTCCTGTTCAATACCAACATTTAAGAAAAATAAAATTAACACCGACAACATACTATACTCCTGCATTGGAGATTTTGACGGCGACTCAAGAGTTGACACAATTTATCTTAAAAAAGAAGATAACACAATAAAAATTGTATTAAAAAGCAAAAGAACAACTAAAACTCAAGATATAAAACTCAATATCGATAATTTTTATTGCAGCGTAGAAGACATAAATGACGACAAATGCGATGATTTTATAATTAATTCAATTGAGGATAACGTAGAAAACATATATATATTTACTTTTAAAGATGCTATTAAAGTGATTCTATCGCCTAATATAATAAGAGACCAAATAAACCTCATAAGAAAAGGCAGCATTTACACAGTATCCTTTGGGGATTACAAAAAACAAATTAACTCCAATGAGGAATTAAACCTTAAACTACTCTATTCAGAGACCGAATACACAGAACACGGAAAAGCAATTATAACAGAGGGCGTACTTGTAAATAAAAACAATCAACCACGCTACACAATTTCCATCACCTACAAAATAAAAAGCCTCGGAAGTGCCACCAAGAGCTCCGAAAAAATAGTGGCTTTTAATGACGTTTTTCATAAATATTCAACTTAATTTAATAAAATGCATAAAAAGTTATTAATGTAAAATGCGTAGCATTAAAAATATAGTAATATTTGTTAATTCAATCTA
>NZ_AXAA01000059.1:0-3574 GCF_000472625.1 Caloramator sp. ALD01 | reverse complement strand
TCCCAAGCATAAGAATAAAATTCTCTTATAATGTTTTTGCAGCTACTATGAATGAATAATTGATTTTGACCAAGCATGTTCCCTACTGTTGCAATACCATCTAAAACATCGTTATTTGCTTCCTTTACATTTAAAAATCCATCACACTTAAGCTGGTATATTAATGCTTGTGCCGATGGGTCTATAAAAATTTTATGCGGTTTTATACCACCTAAAAAATGTTTCAAATCCCTTGAATACTTCTCAATTGTCTTTTTACCTTCTTCTCTTCCTTCATGGTAATATTCATTAATAACGTATTTTATATTATTCCTAACACCAATGAGTAGAAACACAGTTGGATTCCCCATACCAAAGTCAATACCAACTATATATTTATCAAATATATTAGGTATCTCTTCAACCACATGTAGTTTTTCATCAAACATATCATAAATTATTCCATCTGCTGCTACCCATTCGCCAAGTATAAATCTTTTATAAAACAAACCTGTGTATGTATTTTTGATAAACTCTATATATTCCTTCGGTAAAAAAGGATTATCATCTAAATAAAACTTCATCACATAATAGTCTTTTTCATCTGCCCTTTGAATATAATCAGTATAAAGCCAATGATATGGACTATCTGGATTAGTAGTAGCGTATATCTTTGCTCCTTCTATACTTGTTCTTGCCAGTATTTGTTCAAATACACTTCTTGGATATGTTGTAACCTCATCAAGCATTCCTCCTGCTAATGTCATACCTCTAAATCTCGTTTCTGCTTTTTCATCATTAGCACCAAGAACATATATTTTGTGTCCAAACAGTTTTATTTCATCTCTTGCAACTGTGTAATTTATTGAACTTTCTCCAAAGTATTTTTGTATTACATCAACAACATTTCTTTTCGCTGTATCTCTTGTTTTTCCTACTATAACAAAGTTTTGCGATTCTTTGAACTTTAAAACGTGCAAAATAAATGCAATAGCAGCAACAACAGTTTTCCCAGTTCTTATACTTCCTACTGCTATATTTAATTTTTTATTTGCATTTTTTATAAATTCCTTTTGTTTTTGACTAAACATTATCATCTTGTAATGCCCTCACTATTTCATTAACCTTATTTAATAACTCTGTATTATCTTGCTTTTGTTCATCTAATCCTAATGCTAATCGCTGTCCTTTTTGAGCTTTATCCATTACATTTGCTAACTTTTCTAATGCAGCTGCACTTATTTTTCCATCTCTTGTTTTAATATTTTCTATATCTTTTAAAGCTTCACTCAATATATTTAAAAACTCACCCCAAAGTTTAAGGTGAGTCGTATTATAATCTACTTCATGTTCAATTTGTTTTTCAATAGTTTTTTCTATAATTTTGTGACTCTTTTGTGATTGTTTTGTGACTCTTTCCTTTAACCAACCTTTAGTTTTTCTTCTCAAATAATCATAGTTTATTCCTTTTTTATCTGCAAATTCTTTGAGGCTTTTATAGTCACCTAACATAAACTCTTTTTTCAACTCTTCCCAATTTCTCCTCGCCACATCACCTCACCTGCCTTTTTAATTTAAGCCACCTATTCAAAGCTAATCTTATTATCTTTCAACACTTGATACAAACAACTTGCTAAACTTGTAATTTGTCTATGCTCTAACTCCAATTGATGCTCCTTATTAATTACTTCTAATATCTCATGCAATAACACTACCTCTTTATGGTCGTCTGGTTGTGTCCCATCAATAACTATCCTTCCTCTTATTAAATCACATTCCCCAAATCTATCATCAGCTCCAGCTAAATGTTCATCTATTATTACATCAAGCATTATCCCACCAATTTTTATCTTGCTTGGCAACTTCATTTTTATCACTCCAATTGGTATAATTTTACTCGAGGGTGTTGGTATTAAAGAGGGTGATCTTATGGCCAAGAATACCGGTAATGGCTATCGTAGAGGAGCAGTAGACAACCGTTCGCAAACTTATAATCCAAAGACTGATTCTTGGGTCAAACGAGATTCTGAAACTGGACGTTTTATTGACCAGAAAACAAGTAATAATAGCCCTTTTAAAGGTGTTCGTAAAGAAGGTTAAATTTTATAACCAACACCCTTTATCTTATTATATGTTTAATAGCTCCACCCTTTCCTCGTTTGTATATATGTCTTTCTTCCATAATACTTTTTATATCACGAAAGGAGAGGTGCTCCTTTTTCCTCTCCTTCTTCTTATCCTTTTTCTTTTGTTGCACCTCTCCTCAACTCCTTTCTAAAAAAATAGCACCAGTCTATGACCAGTGCTTTTGTTGGGGGATAAATCTTTTTAGATGGGGGGTTTTCTTACTCTAATTATATAACATCTATTTGCTACTTGTCTGTCTCAAATTCGTCTCAAAAATGTCTCACGTTTTAGCCTGCCCAATTCATCCACTTTGCTATATCTTCTATTAGCTCCTCTCTTTTTCTATATACTGTTGCCCTTGCTATATTAAGATTATATGCTATCTCATCAATTGTTTTTTTATCTCCATATTTCAATTCTAAAAACCTTTTATTTTCTTCTGATAACATTCCTATATTACATTTCATAGAATTTATTTGTCTTTCTAATTCTCTTACTCTTGCTCTCTTCTTCAGGAGCTTTTTCCTTATGTATACCCATTCTTTTTCAAGCTTTTCTATTTCTCTTATAAGTGCTTTTTCTGCATAACTTGTCCCATCGTTTGATGACTGTACTTTACTGTTACTATAATCTATCCCCATATTTAATTCTGTTTCTATGCTAATATTGGCTTCTTGTATATCCTTTTTTATTCTATCTTTTTGTGCTTCTAAATGCTTTATTTCCTCTTCCAATGCTTTTATTTTCTTTACAGTCTCATAGTATCTATATAAATGCCCTTCTGTCTTTCTAAAAATTTCAGCCTTCATGTCATCACCTCAATTTGATATATGCCTGTCCGCATTTTTCTGGGTTTCCCTCACATTTGAAACTGCATTCATTGAACTTTTCACATTCTCTGCAGCAATAATCACTGCATCCACTTGCTTGGTTTATTTTGCATTTATATTCTATCCATTCAGTTTTTAACTCATCTTCATCTTTTGGTATCGCAACAACTAATGCTGCCATTGAAAATCCTATTATTCCTCCCAACATTGTTGCTATTACTAACTTTAACATACTTCTTCCCCCTTCAGTTTTTCTATATATCCACAATGTGTGCATATCATTATTTTTTCTTTTGTCTTTCCTTTTCTACCTTCTATCATTGCATTTCTACAATGAGGACAAGATATTATATTACTTATCCTCATTGCTTCATTTATGAGATTATTGTATCTTTTTATGTCTCCGCCCATGTAGTCGATTATTGCTCTATATGCCAACCTTGCAACTTCTGGGCTCATATCACTTTACCTCCCTCACACTTCACTCTGTTTCTTATATATCGTTTGGAGTCCGCTCATTTCTGCCATTAGACCTTCCAACATATCCCTCGCTGTTTTATATGATACCTCTGCCAAATCCCTTTTATATTTCAGCTCTGCCACATTCCCCCTCGCTACATCAGGAATGAGAGTGGCTT
>NZ_AXAA01000058.1:0-3643 GCF_000472625.1 Caloramator sp. ALD01 | reverse complement strand
ATCGGAAAATACCTAATTTCTACTTACTATTTCTTAACCCTTATAAATCAACGGACTTACCACCCTAAAAATTTTCAAGTGCGAAATCTCTGTTAAAAAATATTTTATAGTATTTCCCATAAAGGCAGGTTTAAACACAACCTACATTTATGGGATTACAAATATGTTTTAAGCTACTTTTGTTAAATCCAAATCCTTTATTTCTTTTACTACTATTATATCTGATCTTCTACAACTTGAAATACACTTTCCACATTTTATACAATCACTATGTTCTATAAAGCCATTTTTATATTCATAAGGGTTAACCCCCATCGGACATGCTTTACTACATAATTTACAAGAAACACAACTTGGTTTTACATATAAAGCATTCTTATTTCCCCTCAATTTAGTAATAATTGATGCAATAGTTCCCATGGGGCAAAAATTACACCATGTTCTATGATTGTAGATAAATGAAAACATTATTCCTACTAAACTCGTAACAACAATCATCCTATAAAAAACCAATCCTATTTTGTATAGATTACCATTGGCAGCAACTATTCCACTAATAAACATGTAAAACATAAGTACAATAACCAGTGTTCTAAAGACATAGCTCTTCATCCATTTAGGTACTTGTTTTTTATTTGACACTTTGCTCAAAATATTTTCATAAAAATTACCTCTTGGACATATGTTTCCACACCAATATCTACCATTAAAAAACGAAAACACTATTGGTCCAATCATACAAATACTTGCAATTACTGCAAATCTTAAATCTATTGCTCCCAACAGAAAAAAGGCAAAAAACAATATATATGAATACTTTTTCCACACATTTAACATTTAAATCCCTCCATTCTTTTTATACCCCCAGTAGGTATATTACATTGTATATACTAATAACAATATCTTCTTTTGTCAATATTTCTTAACAAAGTAGTATTATTGTGATTTTTTTTATTTGTTGAACAATTGTGATTTTATAATATGTATATTGTAGTTTTAACTCTTCTATTTACTATAGCTATTGAAGATTAGGTAATATATAATGTAAGTTTATTGATTTGTTTCATTAAGATAGGATTAAGATGTGAATAATGTATAGTAACTAATTATATATAAATTGGTCGGGGTGACAGGACTTGAACCTGCGGCCCTATGGTCCCGAACCATATGCACTACCACCTGTGCTACACCCCGACGCAAAACCAAATGCATTTATATTAATTATAGCACTTTGCTATTATAATGAAAATATTGAATTAAATTCTAAACAAAGACCAATAAAAAAAGGATTGCTTTCGCAATCCTTTCTGGTCGGGGTGACAGGGATTGAACCTGCGACCTCATGGTCCCAAACCACGCGCGCTCCCATCTGCGCCACACCCCGAAGACAAAGATAATTATAGCATCTATTTTTTCATATTGCAACTACTTTTTTATATTTATTTTTAAATATAAACAACTTTTAAAACTTAAGAAGTCACCACTTATATTTAGGTGACTTCTTTTTTATTTTTAAAATTTACTTTTCACTATATCTCTTATATTCCACACCACGTCTTGGAACACACGCTGCAACAAAACCTATTATAATAGATTGAACCATTGGAACTATTACATTTATATATCTATCAAGTTGCAATGCATAAACAGCCCACGCTGTTAAAATATTTACAACAAGACTTACTATAAATATATATACAACAAATTTAGCAAATGAACTAATGTACTTTTCCCATATCTTGTGTCTCCACTCTCCCGAAAATATAAATGAAAATATAAAGAATGTCACAATAACTATACCTATATTAGCTAATGCGATTAGTAACAGCCTCTGCATATAGTCAGCCTGTAACATAAACACACCTCCTTTTAATATATTTTCTGCAACTTAAAAATATTAATGTAAAATAAATATGTTTATTTTAGTTAAATTTTAGTATAATAGCTATAAGGAGGAGATAAAATGGGGGAAGAAAGAAGAAAATATAAAAGAGCACGTTTAGAATGTGAAATACTATATCCATCAGTTATATATAACAACGAAAAAAGAACCTTTCGTGACAATTGCAAACTTTATACCGTCGATATCTCTGAAGCAGGCATTGCATTAAAATCAAACTTTTTTATACCAAAGGATGCCTTTGTCTCTTTTTTTCTTAGAATAGATGACTATCTTCCCTTTAAAGCTCTTGTAAAAGTTAGATGGAATAAAAATTCAAATGGATATTTTTATTGTGGCGGAGAATTTATTGCATTGAATCTTGAGGATATACACAAAATAAGAACATATATATTAAAACAAGACAATAAAACGGAGGTTTAGATATGGCAAAAGTTTTTTTGGGCTATAAAAAAGGACTTAGAGTTGAAGATGGACATCCTTGGGTGTATAAAAATGAAATTGAAAACATCGAGGGAGATTTTGAACCTGGAGATATAGTTGAAGTCTATAATTATAAGGGTAAGTTTATAGGCAAAGGATACATAAACCCAAAATCCCAAATCACAATTAGAATAATGACAAGAGAAAAAGACGAAGAAATAAACGAGGATTTCTTTAGAAGGCGTATATTGGATGCTTGGAATTATAGAAAAAAGGTAATTGAAACTACATCTTGTAGAGTTGTATTTGGTGAAGCCGATTTTATTCCAGCTCTAATTGTTGATAAGTTTAGTGATTATCTTGTAGTTCAATTTTTATCCTTAGGAATAGAAAGATGGAAGGATACAATAGTAAAGGTTCTAAAAGAAGTTTTAAATCCTAAGGGTATTTATGAGCGAAGTGATGTACCTGTAAGAGAACTTGAGGGACTTGAACAAAGAAAGGGATTCTTAACAGAACCCTTTGACACAACAATCATATCTGAAGAAAATGGAGTTAAGTACTATGTAGATATTGAAAATGGTCAAAAAACAGGATATTTCTTAGACCAAAAGGAAAATAGATATGCAATAAAGGACATAGTAAAGGATGCAGATGTACTTGATTGTTTCTGCCATACAGGTTCCTTCTCACTTCACGCTGGACATTTTGGTGCAAAAAGCGTACTTGGTATAGATGTATCTGAACACGCTGTTGAGTTTGCAAGAAGAAATGCAAAACTAAATGGACTTGAAAATATATGTAAATTTGAGGCCCACAATGCCTTTGATGTATTAAAAACTTGGGCTAAAGAAGGAAGAAAGTATGACGTTGTTATATTAGATCCTCCAGCATTTACAAAATCACGCTCTGCAGTTGAAGGTGCAGTAAGAGGATATAAGGAAATCAACCTTCGTGCACTCAAAATGGTTAAAAAGGGTGGATATTTAGTTACTTGTTCCTGTTCGCATTTTATGTATCCTGAACTTTTTATGGAAGTAGTTATGGATGCGGCAAGGGACGCAAAACGAACATTAAGGCTTGTGGAATATAGAAATCAATCAAAGGATCATCCAGTCCTTTTCAATTCAGATGAAACTCTATACTTAAAATTTATGATATTACAAGTGATATAAAAGCACCCCTTTTATAAGGGGTCAGGCTGTTGAAAAAGTTATATATTGATTAGCCCCATTAAGGATTTCTTGGGCATCGATTCATTTCGCTAAGCAATTCTAAGCTTTTCTTTGTTTGAAAAAGTCCTACCCTCGCGATGCCATC
>NZ_AXAA01000057.1:0-3946 GCF_000472625.1 Caloramator sp. ALD01 | reverse complement strand
TTAAACATAAAAGACCTCCAAAAAAATATTTATGCATATTTATTATACCATAATATTTTTTCGGAGGTCTCCCACCCAGGTGAAATGTGACATTTCCATTAGCTGTAAAAAAGTAAATTTAAATGTACCTATAGAGAAGATAGCTAAAGAACAATTTTTGCAAAGTGTCAACCACTCGGTTGGCACTTTTATTTTGTATAATATAAAAGGTATGAATTAGACTACTCTTTTGTAATGTAATTAAATGCATCTAATGGTGTTTATTTACTTTTTGTTCAATATGCGTATAAATTTATTATTAAAAAAATTAAAAATTGTCAACGTAAAAATAGTGTGTATTTTGTCAAAATATGTGCTATAATATTTGTGCGGTTAGAAAAATAAGCCTTATGGCATAATAAATATAAAGACCAAAAGGAGGGAATGTGTGATGAATAGAGACATCAACAAACTAAAAGAAATAGCAGTTGAAGTTAGAAAAAACATCATAAAGATGCTAACTGAATCTCAATCAGGACACCCAGGTGGCTCACTTTCAGCAGTTGAAATCCTAACATCACTATACTTTAGTGAAATGAAGGTTGACCCAAACAATCCAAAATGGGAGGATAGAGACAGATTCATCCTATCAAAAGGACATGCAGCACCAGTTCTATATGCAGTTCTTGCAGAAAAGGGCTTCTTTGACAAGTCAGAGCTTATGACTCTAAGAAAGATTGACTCAAATCTTCAAGGACACCCAAGCATAAAGAACACTCCTGGTGTAGATATGTCAACAGGTTCATTAGGTCAAGGACTTTCTGTTGCAAATGGAATGGCACTTGCAGGAAAGCTTGACAACAAAGATTACAGAGTATACATACTTTTAGGAGATGGAGAACTTGAAGAAGGTCAAGTTTGGGAAGCAGCAATGACAGCAGCACACTATAAGCTTGATAATGTAACAGCATTTGTAGATTTCAATGGACTACAAATCGATGGCCCTTGTACACAAGTTATGAATGTAACTCCAATTGCAGATAAGTTTAGAGCATTTGGATGGAATGTAATTGAAATAGATGGACACGATTACAATCAAATATTTGATGCAATAGATAAGGCAAAATCTACAAAGGGAATGCCAACTATGATAGTTGCAAAAACTGTAAAGGGTAAGGGTGTATCCTTTATGGAAAACCAAGTAGGCTGGCACGGAACAGCACCAAGCAAAGAACAATGCGAACAGGCACTACAAGAGTTAGGAGGTGCGATTAATGGCTAATTTAGCAACAAGAGAAGCATATGGAAAGGCACTTGTGGAACTTGGTAAGGAAAACAAAAATATAGTTGTTTTAGATGCAGACCTTTCAAAATCAACAAAAACAGCTGATTTTGCAAAGGCATTTCCAGAGAGATTCTTCAACGTTGGTATAGCAGAGGCAGACCTTATTGGAACAGCAGCAGGGCTTTCAACCTGTGGAAAGATTCCTTTTGCAAGCACATTTGCTATGTTCGCAGCAGGAAGAGCTTTTGAACAAATAAGAAACTCCGTCTGCTATCCAAAGCTAAATGTAAAGATTGCAGCAACCCACGCAGGACTTACAGTTGGTGAAGACGGTGCATCACACCAATCAGTTGAAGATATAGCAATAATGAGAAGTATACCAAATATGACAGTAATATGCCCAGCAGATGATGTTGAAACAATGGCAGCAGTTAAAGCAGCAAGCGAATATTATGGACCTGTTTATATAAGACTTGGAAGATCATCAGTTCCAACAATAAACGATAGACCAGAATACAAGTTTGAAATAGGAAAGGCTGTTTTATTAAAGGAAGGTAAGGATGTTTCAATATTTGCAACAGGAATAATGGTAAGTGAAGCACTAAAGGCAGCAGAAGAACTTCAAAAGGAAGGAATAGATGCTGAAGTTATAAACATCCATACAATAAAGCCAATTGATGAAGAGGCTGTTGTAAACTCAGTTAAAAAGACAAAGGCAGCAGTAACTTGCGAAGAACACAACATAATAGGTGGACTTGGAAGTGCTGTTTGCGAAGTTCTATCAGAAAAGTGTCCAGCACCTGTAAAGAGAGTGGGAATAAAAGATACATTTGGTGAATCAGGAAAGCCAGCAGAACTTCTTAAGAAGTATGGATTAACAAAGGATGAAATTATAAAGGCTGCAAAGGAAGCAGTAGCAGCAAAATAAAAAAGTGTCACCCAGGTGAAATGTGACATTATCCATAAAATGTAAACAATACCACCCAAGATAGATGCGGAAGGCCACAACTGCCACGCATTACGCTTGGGTGGTTTAATTTTTGCTCCTAATATGTATAAACGATGAAAAAACAAGAATATTAACATTAAGTGAATAAAATATCATTTCTGAATTTTATTAATCAAACTATTGTGCATACTTATCTAAAATAGAGAAAAACACAAAAAATATACAATCATTGCATAAAACGAAAGGCGTTGAATTTGCTTTATTTGCGGCAAAATGATAAAATGAATATGCAGAATTGGAACGACATTACCAATAGGAAGGAGGAATAATATGAAGAAGGCAATAAAGGAATACATTTTAATTACCCTTGGAATCTTTTTAGTTGCTGTTGGTATATACTACTTTTTAGTTCCAAGCAACCTTGCAGCAGGTGGAGTGAGCGGACTTGCAATAGTTATAAATAAATTTTTCCCATCAATTCCTGTTGGACTTTTAATGCTTGGAATGAACATAATCCTATTTATAATTGCATTCATAGTAATAGGCAGCAATTTTGGTGCAAAAACAATCTATTCGAGCCTTGGTCTTTCTGGAATGATATGGCTTTTAGAAAAGCTATACCCAATTTCACAGCCTATAGTTGACGATTTATTTTTACAACTATTATTTGGTATATTAATCTCGGGTATAGGTATGGGAATTGTATTTAACCAAAATGCTTCAACAGGTGGTACAGACATAATAGCAAAGATTATAAATAAATTCTTCCATATTGATATTGGAAAATCGCTTCTATTATCAGACTTTTTGATAACACTTGCAGCAGGCTTAACCTTTGGACCTAAGATAGGTATGTATGCACTTTTAGGAGTTGTAATAAACGGACTCGTCATAGATAATGTAATTCAAGGCTTAAACGTATGCAAGCAGGTAACAATAATTAGTTCAAAGAGTGAACAAATCAAAAAATATATAATAGAAGAGCTTGGAAGAGGGGTAACCATATTTGACGGCAGAGGTGCCTTTACAGGAGAAAAAAAGGAAGTTTTAATGACTATAATTAGCAGAAAGGAATTCATTAAACTTAGGGAATATATAAAGGAGCTTGATAAGAGAGCCTTTATAAGCGTAAGCAATGTACACGAAGTCTTAGGTGAAGGATTTACTGAACTTGAATAAAGGGATATTATATCAATAATATTGCAGGCTGTTGAAAAAGTTATGCTTTGATTAGCCCCATGAAGGATTTCTTAGGCATTTGTTCATTTTGCTAAGCAATTCTAATCTATTCTTTGTTTGAAAAAAAGTCCTACCATCGCGATGCCATCGTCCTGATGGCCGCTCGATTCGGAACGTTCTATGCCGAATTACGGATTTTTTCTACGTCTAAACCTAAGAATTGCTAAAGCTTATGAAATATGCCATTTTGAAATCCTTTCATGGGGGTTTTTTATATTTTAGCTAACAAGTGGGTTTGTCAATAATTCAAATATTATATAAATAATCTTAAATATTACTAAATTAGATTTAAAAACTTCTCAGACATATAATAATTATTTTTAAATTTTTCCCATAAAAAGCTTTGAAAAAGGAGCTCCTAAAAAATTATAAAAATATAGAGTGGCTTTACAGTAAAACATAATATAATAGGGAACGTTAAAAAAAAACAAGTAGTTCTTCCACCCAGATGCGATGTGAATACTAACAACAAATGTCACATTTCACCTGGGTGG
>NZ_AXAA01000056.1:0-4560 GCF_000472625.1 Caloramator sp. ALD01 | reverse complement strand
CGAGCCGAGCGGCCATCAGGACGATGGCATCGCGAGGGTAGGACTTTTTCAAACAAAGAAAAGCTTAGAATTGATTAGCGAAATGAACGAATGCCAAGAAATCCTTCATGGGGCTTAAATATTAATCTCCAAAGCTTATTCCTATTGAACGTGCAACTTGAACAAGTTCGCTATTTGGATCAACATTTTTGGTTTTACCAATTACATTTTCAAGTGAATCATATGTAATAGTATCACCCTTTAGACACACCATATTTCCAAACTTCTCTTGATGTATAAGTTCAACTGCTGCAACTCCATATCTTGTTGAAAGTATTCTATCAAAGGTTGAAGTATTTCCTCCCCTTTGAATATGTCCAAGTACAGTACATCTTATTTCATTGCTCTTTATTAGTTTCTCTAAATCGCTTGCAAGCTTATTTCCAATACCTCCAAGTCTTACTGGATCTGGGCTGTCTTCAACTATTTTACTAATTACTACACTACCATCCTTTGGTTTTGCTCCCTCTGCAATAACTATAATGCTAAAGGGCTTTCCTTGTGCCTTTCTCTGTTCAACCTTTTCAACCACCTTTTCAATGCTGTAGGGTATTTCTGGTATTAAAATAACATCTGCAGAACCAGCAATACCAGAATATAGAGCAATCCATCCTGCATTTCTACCCATTACCTCAAGAATCATTATTCTGTGGTGTGATTCTGCTGTTGTATGAAGTCTATCAAGTGCGTCTGTTGCGACATCAATAGCAGAATAGAAACCAAAGGTTAAATCTGTTGAATATAGGTCATTGTCTATTGTTTTTGGTATACCAATAACCTTAACTCCCTTTCTTGCAAAGTCGCGTGCACTTGTTAGTGTTCCATCTCCTCCTATTACAACAAGCACATCTACATTTTCCTTTTTTAGATTTTCAACTGCAACGTCTGAAACATCCTTCTTTACTATCTTACCATTTTCTTCAACAGCATAATCAAACAAGTTGTCCTTATTTGAACTATAAAGAATGGTTCCACCCTTATGTAGTATTCCTGAAACAGTATCTAATGTTAATGGAATAAAATCATTTTTATAAAGTCCCCTATAACCATATTTATACCCAATAACCTCATAACCATACTTTAAAATAGCTGTTCTTGTTACTGCGCGAATTACAGCGTTAAGACCAGGACAATCCCCACCGCCTGTTAAAATAGCTATTTTCTTTGTTGCCATATAAACCCCTCCAATTTAATTAATTAAATAAAGACCCTATTAATTAAATTATAGTATCAAATAAAGGTTAAAATAAATAATATTCAGAATATTAAAAAGTTATTTTTATTTAACAAAAAAAGTATTTTTGAATATAAACATACAAAGCTTCACCTAATTCCCTGAATATATAAGTGCTATTTGGTTAAATTAATAGTAACAGAACAAAACAGGAGGTGAAAAGAATGAATACAACAGGTAAAAATCAAAAGGTTGTACCAGAAGCAAAGAAAGCACTTAACCAATTCAAATATGAAGTAGCTAATGAAGTAGGTGTTAAGGTTCCAGATGGAGGTTACTGGGGAAATATGACTTCTAAGGAATGTGGAACAGTAGGTGGCTACATGGTTAAGAAGATGGTTGAGGCTTACGAGAGAAATCTTGCTGGTAAGTAATAACCTAAAAAACAAACAAAAAAAGGGAGTATCTTCGGATGCTCCCTTTTTTATAGAAAAATTAACTACAGAAGTTGCTGCCTTTTAAAAGTAGGAGTCAATCATTATTACATATTAAATATTAGTTTGTGAAGATATTTTTATGTAAAACTTGTATATACAAAGTTTTATAAGGAATATTTTCTTTATTTAAGTTAAAAAATATTATGTTATTTTTTATAAGTACAACTATTTATAAAGTGAATATATTATATAAGGGGGGGATTAGTATGAAAATATGCATAGATGCAGGTCACGGTGGGTCAGATACTGGTGCTGTAGGGCCAAACTATTTAAGGGAAAAGGATGTTAATTTAAATGTAGCCCTATTTTTAGGAGACATATTAAAGTTAAATGGAATAGAAGTTGTTTATACAAGAACAACCGATACAAGGCTTGGAAACAATAGTAATGAAAGCTTATCAAGAAGAGTAAAAATTGCAAATGAAAGTGGGGCAGATTATTTTATAAGCATACATTGTAATGCTGCAGATAATAGAAGTGCAAATGGTACTGAAGTATATATTTATGATGAAAAAAGTAAGGCTAAAGATATGGCTGAAAAAATTTTAAATCTAATTGCAACAACAATGGGATTTAGAAACAGAGGAGTAAAAACAGCAAACTTTTATGTTTTAAAATATACTAAAATGCCTGCTTGTTTGGTTGAAATGGCATTTATTAGTAATCCTAATGAAGAGAAAATACTTGCAGATGAAAAAAACCAAAGGAAAATAGCCCTGTGCATTGCAAAGGGTATCGGTGAAGCTGTAGGAATTAATATAATTGAATATAAGAAGGGAAGAGTAAATGCTAAGGAAGGATTAAATGTAAGAAAAGGTCCATCTACAAAATTTCCTATTGTGAGAGTTTTAAAATATAAAGAAGAGATAAAGATTTATTCAGTTGAGGATGGATGGTATAGGATAGATGATGGATGGGTTTATGCACAATATGTAGATTTAATATAGAAGGTGGCAAAATTGCCACCTTTATACTGCTTCAATTGTGAAGGAGATTGTTCTTTCCTTTGGCTTATCAGAGTATTTTTCCCTTAAGAACTTTTCTGCAACCTGAGGGAAAAGTAGGTAGGATAAAACATCTTCATCCGTTTTTGCAAATTCCTTTATATCTTCCTTTGTCTTTTCAAATACAGGTTCAAGCGTATCTGCAAATCTTATTGTTAGTGGTTTTTCATCACCTAAAACTTTTTTTATTAATTCTTCATTTATTGTACCTGGTGCCTTTCCATACTCACCCTTTATATATGCCTTAACTTCCTTTAAAACTATCTTATACCTTTCTCCTTGAAGAACATTAAGGGCAGCCTGTGTTCCTACCATTTGACTCATTGGAGTAACAAGTGGTGGATAACCTAAATCTTCACGCACTCTTGGTACTTCTGATAGAACTTCATCAAGCTTATGAAGTGCCCTTTGTTCTTTAAGCTGTGATATAAGGTTTGAGAGCATTCCTCCAGGTACCTGATAAACAAGTGCATCAGTATCAGTTCCAAGTACAAAAGGGTTTAGCTGTCCTGATTCTACATATTTATCTTTAACCTTTTTAAAGTGGTCATTTATTTCCTTTAATGTTTTTTCATTAAGTCCTGTTTCATATCCGAGATCCTTTAAAGCATAGTGGATTGATTCGGTTGCAGGCTGGCTTGTTCCACCAGAAAAGGAGCTAATTGCAGTATCTATACAGTCAACACCAGCCTCAACAGCCTTAAGGTAAGTCATTGGTGCAAGGCCTGTTGTACTGTGGGTATGAAGTACAATAGGTAGGTTAACAGTCCTTTTAAGAGCAGATACAAGCTCATAGGCATCCTTTGGACCCATTATTCCTGCCATATCCTTAATACATATAGAATGAACCCCCATTGATTCTAATTCCTTTGCAAGTTTTATGTAGTTTTCTGTATTATGAATTGGGCTTATAGTGTATGCTATTGTTCCCTGTGCGTGTCCACCTTGTTTTATTACTTCATCTACACAAACCTCGATGTTTCTAAAATCATTAAGTGCGTCGAATATTCTTATTATATCTATACCATTATATATTGCCCTTTTAACAAATTCTCTAACAACGTCATCTGGATAGTGTTTATATCCTAAAAGATTTTGTCCACGAAGAAGCATTTGTAGCTTTGTATTTTTGACTCTCTTTCTTATATTTCTTAGTCTTTCCCAAGGGTCTTCATTTAGGAATCTAAGACAAGAATCAAAAGTTGCACCACCCCAAGCCTCTAAAGAATAATATCCTGCAGAATCTAATAGTTCAAGTGCAGCTTCAAATTCTTTATAAGAAAGTCTTGTTGCAATTAAAGATTGATTGGCATCCCTAAGTATAGTTTCTGTTATGTTAACTCGCACATTCCCCACTCCTTTTTATATGATATATATATTATACAATAAATTATCAATAATATCAAAAAAATGAAGGATAAATTTCATAATTAATGAAATAAATTTAGTAATTAAAATATTTTGGATATATTGAAAAAATATACAAAAATGTGTATACTTAAAATAACAACAAAATAAATTCTTTTAAAGAGGCCGACTCTTTAAAAAAAAGGGGTTGAGTCGGTATGAAGAACTTGCGGATAAAAATTGATAAACTAAAGGAGTTGTTGGAGAGGAAACTAAAAGAAAATGACTATGCAACAAATGAAGAAATAGTAAAAATAAGCCAACAATTAGATGAGTATATAGTAATATATCAGAAAAAATATCAAAATAAAAAGGTAGTATAGGGGATTACCCCTATTTTTTTGCAGTTGACAAAAAAAAACGATGGTACTATAATCAAAATAGAATATGCACCTGTAGCTCAGCAGGATAGAGCAACGGTTTCCTAAACCGTGTGTCG
>NZ_AXAA01000055.1:0-4729 GCF_000472625.1 Caloramator sp. ALD01 | reverse complement strand
ATATACAAATGCTTGTACTGAAGGCTTTAATAACAAAATTAAAGTTATTAAAAGAAATGCCTTCGGCTTTAAAAACTTTGATAGGTTTAGAAATAGAATTCTTCATTGCTGTAATTAAAGTAAATTATAATACCAAATTTTAGAAAACCAACTCCCGTTGGTCTTTTTGTCCTGCAATTTTTTGCAGGGGACTCTCCCCCATCCAACCTATCTTTATAAAATCACTCTCAAACAAGAAAGGACAGGCATTCTAATTGAATACCCGCCCCAACAATTGACAAAGAGCCTAAATTAAAAGGCACTGCAATGCAGTGCCTTAATCAAATTACTGTTCTGCTAATTTTTTATAAACTTCGTATCTTTCCTTCAAATCATCTTCAGCCTTTTTATACATTAGTTCAGCAAGTTCAGGTTGAACTTTAGATAGTGCTGCATATCTTACTTCACCCATTAAGAAATCTTTAATTGGCATTGTTGGTTCCTTTGAATCTAATACAAATGGATTTTTACCTTCTTCCTTAAGCATTGGATTATATCTATAAAGATGCCAATATCCTGCATTTACTGCACGTTTTGCTTCTTCTTGAGTATTTCCCATACCTATCTTTATTCCTTGATTTATACATGGTGAATATGCAATTATAACCGCTGGTCCATCGTAATTTTCAGCTTCAACTAAAGCCTTTAGATATTGGTTTTTATCTGCTCCCATTGCAACCTGAGCTACATATACATAACCATAGCTCATTGCCATCATACCAAGGTCCTTCTTTTTAGTCTTCTTACCAGATGCAGCAAATTGTGCAATAGCTGCTGCTGGAGTTGCTTTTGATGATTGACCTCCTGTATTTGAGTAAACTTCTGTATCTAAAACTAAAATCTTTACATCTTCACCTGAAGCAATTACATGGTCTAATCCACCAAATCCTATATCATACGCCCATCCATCTCCACCTATAATCCATGTTGATTTTCTTGATAGATAATCCTTATGCATTAAAACATCTTCAACAACTTGCTTAACATTTTCATTTGTAGCATTATATGATTTTAGCTTTTCAACCATTGCTTCAGCTACAGCTCTTGATTGTTTTTTATCATTATTATTGTTTATATAGTTTATAACGGCTTCCTTAACTGCAGCATCATCTATCATTTCAACTATACTTTGTAATTTACTTACCATTCTTTCTCTTATTTGTTTTGCTCCTAAATGAATTCCTAATCCATATTCTGCATTGTCTTCAAATAGTGAATTTGCCCAGGCTGGTCCAAAACCCTTTTCATTTTTACAATATGGTGTAGAAGGTGCACTACCACCATATATTGAAGAACAACCTGTTGCATTTGCTATAATCATTCTATCTCCATATAGTTGAGTTAAAACTTTAATGTATGGTGTTTCACCACAACCTGCACATGCTCCATGGAATTCAAATAATGGTTGTTCAAATTGACTTCCCTTTATTGTTTCCTTATTCATTGGATTAGGTTTCATTGGTAAACTAAATGCATAATCATAGTTCTTTTGTTCATGCATTTGAGTTTCGATTAGTTCCATTTCAAGTGCCTTAGTCTTTGCTGGACATACTTGAACACAGTTTCCACATCCTGTACAATCAAGCACACTTATTTGTAACGCAAAATTATATCCTTCAAAATTCTTTCCTCCGCCTGCCTTTAGATACTTAAATCCTTCAGGTGCATTTTTAACTTCTTCATCTGTTAATAGGAATGGTCTTATTACCGCATGTGGACATACAAAAGAACATTGATTACATTGAATACAATTTTCTGGTATCCACTTAGGTACCTTAACTGCTATTCCTCTCTTTTCATATCTTGTTGTACCAGCTGGGAATGTACCATCTTCAATACCTACAAATGCACTTACTGGTAATTCATCACCCTTTAATTTATTCATTGGTTCTAATATTTTCTTAATAAATTCTGGTTTATTATCATCTATATTTTTATTTACTTCAGCATTTCTCCAGTCTGATGGAATATCTACTTTAACCAATGATTCTATTGCTTTATCAATTGCAGTATGATTCATCTTAACAACTTCTTCGCCCTTTAATCCATAATTTTCTACTACTGCATCCTTTAAGTACTTAACTGCATCTTCAAAAGGAATTATATTGGCTAGTTTAAAGAATGCTGTTTGCATTATCATATTTATTCTTCCACCTAGGCCTATCTTACTTGCAAGGTCAAAGGCATTAATTATATAAAAATTAATATTCTTTTCTGCCAAGGTCTTTTTCATTTCTGCAGGAAGTTTTTCAGATAATTCTTCCTTAGACCACATACAATTTAGTAAGAAGATTCCACCATCTTTAATTCCTTCTAAAACATCATATTTATATACATAAGATGGATGATGGCATGCAATAAAATCAGCCTTTTTAATCAAATAAGGAAGTTTAATAGGTTTTTTACCAAATCTTAAATGTGATACTGTTACACCACCAGATTTTTTAGAATCATATGAAAAGTACGCTTGAGCATATAAGTCTGTTTTATCACCTATAATCTTTATAGAACTCTTGTTTGCACCAACAGTTCCATCCGAACCAAATCCAAAAAACTTACATGAAACTGTTCCTTCAGGAGTAACATCAACTTCATCTGCAATAGGTAAAGATGTATATGTAACATCATCTACAATTCCTATTGTAAATTTATTTTTAGGCTCATTAAGCTTTAAGTTGTCAAAAACTGCAATTATTTGACCTGGAGTAGTATCTTTTGAACCTAATCCGTATCTGCCGCCTACTATAACTGGTCTATCCTTCATATCATAATATGCTGCTCTAACATCTTCATATAATGGTTCTCCTAATGAACCTGGTTCCTTTGTTCTGTCTAAAACAGCTATGTACTTAACTGACTTAGGCATTTCATTTATAAAATGTTTAATTGAGAAAGGTCTAAACAATCTAACTTTTAATAAACCAACCTTTTCTCCCTTTGAATTCAAATAATCTACTACTGTTTCAATTGTTTCACAAACTGAACCCATTGCGACTATAACTCTTTCAGCATCAGGTGCACCATAATAATTGAAAGGTTTATAGTTTCTTCCTGTTAGTTTGTTGATTTCATTCATATATGATTCAACTATATCTGGAACTGCATCATAAAATCTGTTTGCAGCTTCTCTTCCTTGAAAATATATATCTGGATTTTGAGCTGTTCCTCTTGTTACTGGGCTTTCTGGTTTTAATGCTCTATTTCTAAACTCTTGTAGTGCTTTATAATCTACAAGTTTAGCCAATTCATCATACTCAAGTATTTCTATCTTTTGCATTTCGTGTGATGTTCTAAATCCATCAAAGAAATGTAAGAAAGGCACCCTTGATTTTATCGCTGATAGATGAGCTACTGCTCCTAAATCCATTGCTTCTTGAACACTTGCAGAAGATAGTAGTGCAAATCCTGTTTGTCTTGCTGCCATAACATCTTGATGGTCGCCAAATATTGATAGAGCATGTGCTGCTATTGCTCTTGCACTTACATGAAATACTCCTGGTAATAATTCACCAGCAATCTTATACATATTAGGAATCATAAGTAATAATCCTTGAGATGCAGTAAATGTTGTAGTTAATGCACCACTTTGAAGTGAACCATGTACCGCACCTGCAGCACCTGCTTCAGATTGCATTTCTATAACCTTTACTTCTTGACCAAATATATTTTTTCTTCCTGCTGCACTCCATTCGTCTACTTTTTCTGCCATATTAGAAGATGGAGTTATAGGATAAATAGCAGCTACTTCTGTAAATGCATAGGCTACATGTGCTGCAGCGGTATTACCATCCATTGTTTTCATTTTTCTTGCCATTGTTACCCCTTCTTTCCTAATTTATTATATTTCTATTATATATTAATAAATAATAATTATCAATAGAAATTAAATATATTTTTAAACAATACTCCTTTAATATTATTCCCAACAAAATTTTAATATACACTATACACCTAATGTTAACAAATTATTAATATTATGATACTCTATAGCTGTTATAATATTATCGTGATCAAATAATTTGTGGAGGGAATTGAAATGTATAAATTAATAGCTTTAGATATGGATGGTACTCTATTGAATGAAAATAAAGAAATTTCAAAATCAAATTTAGAAGCAATACAATTTGCAAGAAGAAAGGGAATTAAGGTTGTTTTAGCTACTGGGAGACCAACCAAGGGCATAGAAAAATATTTAAAGGAACTTAACCTTATAGATGAAAATGAATATGCTGTATCTTATAATGGAGCTGTTGTACAAGAAGTGAAATCAGGAAAAATTATAGCAAAAAATGTTATGTCATTAGATGATTTAAAACAATTATATAATTTAAGTAAAGAATTAAATGTAAACATACATGCTTTAACTCCAAATAGCTGCATAACACCTAAAATAAATCAGTATAGTGAACTTGAAGCTACAATGAACAATATACCATTCAGAGATTTCGCACTTGAAAATTTTTAGGGTGGTAAGTCCGTTGATTTATAAGGGTTAAGAAATAGTAAGTAGAAATTAGGTATTTTCCGATTTTTACTGGAAAATATAGAGAAAAAATTTGCATAAAGAAAGCATCCTTTTTATAATAGTTTTGCCACAAACAAACATAAAAAGGATGCTGATGAAATGAACAAAAGTTATTTAAAACAAATGCTCACTTACTTTTCTAAAGTATATCATCTTGGAGAAAAA
>NZ_AXAA01000054.1:0-5238 GCF_000472625.1 Caloramator sp. ALD01 | reverse complement strand
CAGGCCTTTCGACCTGTTATCCCCCTCTCAAGGGCAGGTTACCCACGTGTTACTCACCCGTCCGCCGCTATATAGAGGTTAGATGTTGGAAATTAGAAGTTGGATACTTGTTGAAATTCCGTAGGAATTTCTTCTATTCAAACCTCTAACCTCTAACATCCAACCTCCATATCGCTCGACTTGCATGTGTTAGGCACGCCGCCAGCGTTCGTCCTGAGCCAGGATCAAACTCTCATGTTATAACCTANCTTCTTATTTGGTACGTTCGCTCTCGCTGTTCAGTTTTCAAGGACCGTTGACGCTTATTTATCCTATCACGTCTTTTTCATCTTGTCAACACCTTTTTTCGGTGTTTTTATTTTTTCTGTCGCTCGCTTCAAGCGACTTTTATATATTATCATCACATAAACAACTATTCATATTTCTAGATGGTTATTATATTAAATTATATTTGTTTTTTATTATTATTTCTTTATATTTCTCTCTTTTTTTATATATGATACTCAAGGATTAGTTGTTTCTAATACATAAATTTTTATCTATGATTTCTTTTCCTGATACTATGTTAATAAACCTTATCCTGTAAAATACGACATCTTTTTATCTATATCCATATTAACTGAATCCTTTTTTGTATAAACTATCTTCATTCCAAAAGGTAATCATGATTGGTATATATTGTAAATATATGTTAAGCACTATAGATTAAACTACTTTAAATGTATTAATATTAATCTAAAAATAAAAGGATAGGTTTTAGTTTTCCTATCCTAAAATATACTTAAATATTCATTTTCTCTTTCTAATAATTTTACTTAAATATATAACCACCATACAAAATACACCACCTGATGTATCAATTAATACATCTCTAAATGCTGGACCTCTTCCTGGAACAAAACTTTGATGAAATTCATCTGATACAGCATATAAAAATGTTATAATAATTGCAAATATAGTGCTTGAAGTAAAATAGAAATCTTCCTTTAATGCATTATATAATAAAAAATACAATATAAAGTACTCTGTAAAATGTGCAGCCTTTCTAATTATAAAGTCTGCATTACCACTTAATATAGTATTAATATCTATTCCTAATGTATTTAATATGTAAACTATAAATTTATTATTTTCACTAGACTTATCTCCATTTTGACTTGAAAATAAAAAAATAACTCCCATCCAAATAAGTACAAGTCCCCACTTTTTTATTCTTCTACTCATCTTCATTCTCCTCAATTTTACTGAAATTTTTTATTGCCCAATTATCTATATTAATCAACTCCACAAAAAGTATCTTATGTAATTATACTACAAAAAATTTTAAAAACAACAACTTTCATAAAAATTATAAATCCACATTTTTGCATTGGTTGTGTATGTTAATAAATACAACTTTTTGTTTTTAATATATTGTTGATGCTTTTCAATGTCAAATTTATTCTTGAGTATTATTGTCTTTTATGTTATATTGTATTTTAAATTATAAGATTTTTGAAAAAAGGCAGGTAATAATTATGAACATAGGTAGTATTGATGTTGCGAAAGCTTCTATAGAAATGGCTATATCCTCAAGAGAAAGTGAAAAGATTTTAGAAGAGAGTTTTAAAAAAAATGGTATATTAACTGTAGCGATTGATATAGGAGGAAATATTAATACTGCTGTTCCAAAAATACTAGAAAGAGCTTTAGTTGCTTCTAAGAAAAAAGGATTAATAAACGAAAATAACCATGTTCATGATGGAGCTGTGGCTGGTGCTACAAGAGAAGCTCTTTTTCAAATTTATCAAAAGGCAAATGGATTTAATGTTGGTGGAAAAATTGGTATAGCAAGATGTGGTGAACATATAAGTGTATGCATATTTATGAGTATAGGTTTATTACACTTAAATGAAGTAGTTATTGGTTTAGGTCATCGTTCTATACCAGATATATATTAATAGTAAAACCTTTGATTGACTATTAAAAATATATTGACAACAAATATAAACAGAGTTATAATTTTCTAAAGTTTTATTTATTTGTAGATACGGTAGCATATTTATTATATTCGATAGTATATAGTATCATAAATGGTAGTATGGTAGCTTAGGTAGGAAATATTTTAATACATCTGTAGTTTGTGTAACTTTCAGGCTTTTTTATGTATATAAAATTCCTTCTAAGAAGGAATTTTTAATTTTATAATAAATATTTTAGGAGGATGGTAGTATGGTAGGAAAAAACAAAAAATCAATCTTAATCTCATGTCTTTTAATCACATCTATTCTATGTGGATGTGCAACTTCTAAAGGAGTCAATTCTACTGACTCTATCAAATCTAAAAAGGTATTTCAAATTGGTGTAACGCAGATTGTAGAGCATCCTGCACTAGATGATGCAAGAAAAGGGTTTATTGAGGCTTTAAAATCTAAAGGATATGAAGATGGAAAAAATATAAAAATAGATTACCAAAATGCTCAAGGAGACATAGCAACAACTCAAAGTATAGCTAAAAATTTTGTTGCACAGAATAAAGATTTAATACTTGCAATAGCAACCCCTTCTGCTCAATCTGCTTTAAATGCAACAAAGGATATTCCTATAATAATAACTGCAGTAACTGACCCTGTTAAATCTGGTTTAGCAAAAAGTATGCAAAACTCAGGAAATAATGTTACAGGAACATCTGATGCAGTACCTATTTCTAACCAATTTGAGTTACTTAAAAAATTAATCCCCAATGCTAAGAAAGTAGGTATTTTATACAATACAAGCGAAAGCAATTCAGAATTACAAATTAATGAAGCTAAAAACATAGCACCAAATTTCAACCTTGAAATTGTACCTGTTGGAATAACAAGCGTTAATGAAGCCACTACAGCATTAAACACTTTATTAGAAAAGGTAGATGTTCTATACACTCCTACAGACAATTTAGTTGCATCATCTATGCCTATTATTGTTGAAAAATGTATGAGCAAAAATATACCTGTAATTGGATCAGAAAAATCACATGTTTCTGCTGGAGCTATTGCTACAGTAGGAATTGATTACTTTAAATTAGGTTTTCAAACAGGACTTATTGCTGTAGAAGTAATAGAAGGCAAAAAGCCAAGTGATATCCCTCTTTCTACACTTAATGAAATGCAGTTAGTTCTAAACACCGATTCAATTAAAAAACTAAATATAAAAGTTCCTGATGATATACTATCTAAAGCTGAAAAGATAGGGGGCAGCAAATAGTGTCTATATTAATTGGAATTTTTGAACAAGGCCTTATATTTTCAATTGCAGCGTTAGGTGTATATATAACATATAAAATACTTGATTTTCCTGATTTATCTGTAGATGGTACATTTGCCTTAGGTGCTTCTATTACAGCAGTTTGCATTGTAAATAAAATAAATCCATTCTTAACCTGCTTAATATCCTTTTTATTTGGAAGTATTGGAGGACTTTTGACAGGTATTTTGCATATAAAATTTAAAATAAATAATCTGTTATCTGGTATTTTAGTAATGATGGCTCTTTATTCTATAAATCTTAGAATTATGACTAAACCAAATATCCCTTTAATGGGACAAAAAAATATATTCTCTTACAATATAAATAGCTTACTTATTACTTTTGTATTTATGTTTGCAATAAAATTTATGTTGGATATATTTTTAAAAACCAAATTAGGTTATGTTCTAAAAGCAGCAGGAGATAATGAGCAATTAGTAACATCATTAGGTTTAAATAAAAATATAATAAAAATTTTAGGATTAATGTTATCTAATGGTTTAGTTTCACTATCTGGTTCCATAACATCTCAATATCAAGGCTTTTCAGATGTAGGAATGGGTTCTGGTATAGTGGTAATGGGACTTGCTGCCGTCATAATAGGAGAATCAATTTTTAAAAATATTAAATTTATTGATTTAACAACTATGGTTGTAATGGGCTCGATATTTTACAAAGCATCTATAACATTTGCCCTGCTACTTGGTCTTTCCCCTACAGATTTAAAATTAGTTACTACATTGATTGTTATTGTGGCTCTTTCATTAAATAACAAGACATTAAATTTAAAACCCATAAAAATATGTTGTTTTGGAGGTGCTCGCTTTGTTAAAGATTCAAGGACTTTGTAAAAGATTTAATAAGGGTACCCTAAACGAAACAATTCTTTTTAACAATTTTGATTTAGAAATTAAGAATAGAGATTTTGTAACCATAATAGGTAGTAATGGTGCTGGAAAATCAACTTTATTAAATATTATATCTGGTACTATCTCAGCTGACTCTGGTTCAATATTCTTAAATGGAGAAGATGTTACTACTATTGAAGAATATAAAAGAACCAAGTATATTGGTAGGGTTTTTCAAAACCCATCTATGGGAGTAGCTCCAAACATGACTATATTAGAAAATATGTCTTTGGCATATAACAAAGGTAAAAAATATAATCTTACTTTCTGTATTGATAAAAATAATATAGTAAAATTTAAAGAGATATTATCAGAAATAAATTTAGGGCTTGAAAACAAATTATATACAAAGGTAGGTTTGTTATCTGGGGGACAGCGCCAAGTATTATCTCTTGTTATGGCAGTAATGTCTAATCCAAAGCTTTTACTTTTAGATGAGCATATAGCTGCACTTGATCCTAAAACTTCTGAAAGAATAATAGAAATTACAAATAATATTGTTATGCGAAACAAAATAACTACTATTATGGTTAGTCATAATTTAAATCATGCTATTAAAATGGGTAATAGATTATTAATGCTTCACGAAGGAAGAATAGTTATGGATTTTAGAGATGAAGAAAAGAAAAATTTAAGTATAAATAAGCTTTTAAGATATTTTGAAAACATTCAATCTAAAGATATTCTAAGCGATAAAATTTTATTTGGTTAGTATCACATTCCTAATATGCCATGGGTTTTACTCATGGCATTTATTAATGAAAGAAGCCTTAGAGATTTTTCTCTAAGGCTTCTTATGGAGCGGGTGATGGGAATCGAACCCACACAACCAGCTTGGAAGGCTGGGACTCTACCATTGAGCTACACCCGCATGGTGGTGACCCCTAGGGGACTCGAACCCCTGTTACCACCGTGAAAGGGTGGTGTCTTAACCGCTTGACCAAGGGGCCATACTATCCGGCAACGACCTACTCTCCCACACCGCATTAGTGCAGTACCATCGGCCCTGCGGAGCTTAACCTTCGTGTTCGGAATGGGTACGGGTGTTTCCTCCGCGGCATTG